>CAMCNM010000276.1 GCA_945876015.1 Gemmatimonas phototrophica | reverse complement strand
CTCGAGGAAGCGCGGGCCCTTCCCGCTTCGCGCGGCGTCGATGAATTCCCGGGCCGCATCGGCTACAGCGGTTACGTCGTTGCCATCCACTATCGCGTAGGGAGTGTCATGGGCCGCGGCGAACCGGGCGGTCGCGTCCTTGGGCTGGCGGAGGCTGATGTGCATGTGGCTGGAGAACAGGTTGTTCTCGACCACGAAGAGGACCGGCACGTTCAGCACTCTCGCCAGATTGAGCGATTCCTGAACGACGCCCTCCTCGCACGCCCCGTCGCCGAAATAGGCCACGGCGACTGCGTCGCTTCCCCTCAACTTGGCAGCCAGCGCGGCTCCCACCGCGAGAGGGACCGTGCCTCCGACGATCGGCACGGACCCGTGGAAGCCCTTGTCCGCATCCCACAAGTGCATCGATCCACCCATGCCGCGGGAGAGGCCTGTGGCCTTTCCTAGCACCTCTGCGAAGAGCCCGTGGACGCTCGATCCGAGCGCGAGGATGTGGGGATGGGACCGGTGGTTCCCGAAGACGAAGTCTGTGGAGCGGAGGGAATCGGTGACGCCCACGGCAATCGCTTCTTGGCCGATACCCAAGTGGACGGGACCGCCGATCAAACCTTCCCGTCGCTTGGCCGCGAGATGCCGCTCAGCCATCCGGATTCGAATCATCGACCGGAGGTGCGCCCGGAGATGCTCGGGCTCCCTCCCCTCGATGGCGATCGGCTCGAGGTAGCAATTCGGGTCGCCCAGGTTCCCCAGATCCATCGCTAAGCCGCGTAGAACGCGCGAACCGATGCCACCACGTATGCCACCTCGGCGTCGGTGATGGCCACGTTCATCGGCAGCATGAGGCACCGCTCGAAGAAGCGATCGGTTCGCGGCAAGTCCACTGTGAAGCCCAGCTCCCGGAACTGGTGGACAGGAGTCCCCCCCCACTGGATGATGGTCCCGATGCCCCGCTGGCCCAGGTACGCCTTCAGCTCATCCCGCCGGTCCGCCTCCACCTCATAGTTCTGGTAGACGTCAAAGTGGCATGAATCCGCGTTGGGGGCGGGGGGAAGGTCGAGCTCGTCCAGGTCGCCGAGGCCCTTCTGGTACAGCTCGGCCACGAACCGGCGGCGATCGATGTCCTCTCGGAACGTCTTCAGCTTGTGGCCGAGCACGGCGGCCTGGAGGTTGTCGAGGCGCGAATTGTATCCCCAGGCGACTACCCGTCCTTCTGCGTTCCGACCATGGTCGCGCAGCAGTAGAATCTGTTCCGCCATCGTGTCGTCGTTGGTCAGGATCGCACCGCCGTCCCCAAAACAGCCGAGGAGCTTCGCTGGGTAAAAGCTGATCGATCCGAAGCGTCCGAAGGTGCCTGCGCTCCGTCCGTCGAAACGAGATCCGAGGCCCTGGGCCGCGTCTTCCACGATCATGAGACCGTGCCTATCCGCCACCCTGCCGATGGCGCTCATGTCGCACGTCCGGCCGTTGATGTGAACCGGCATGACGGCCTTGGTCTTCGAAGTGACCCGATGGGCGATGTCGCCCGGATCCAGCATGTGGTCAGCGCCACACTCCGCCAGGACTGGAATGCCTCCGACCATGTGCACCGCGGCCGCGGTCGCGATATAGGTGTGGGACGGTAGAATGACTTCGTCGCCAGGCCCGATACCGGCGGCCTTTAAGCCGATGATGATGGCATCCGTGCCGTTGGCCACTCCGAAGGCATGCCTGGCACCGGTGAATTCGGCGAGGCTCTTCTCGAACTCCAAGGAGTCCTTTTGGAGGATATAAGCGCCCCGGCGGCACACGTCGGCCATGACTGCCAGGAGTTCGGATTCCTTGGAGAGGAAAAGCTGTGTGTAGGGGAAGAACGGAATGCCTGGTGGGGCCGTCATCTATTATTGGTTCTTGAGGGTCCGACGCCGGAGAGGTGTCCACGGGGTCGGTGCCACATGCCGGACCTGTTGAAGTAGTTGACCGATGACGCGCGTCAGACCATTCGGGAACAAGACTTTTAATAACGAGGGGATTTCCTGACTTGGCAAGAGCACGGGAACGGGGGCTTCGCTCAAAGGGTGGGGTCCCGGAGATCGCCGGCAGCTAACGTCTCTCCTCCAGGGCCTGGAGGGCTCGGCCGAGCCAACGGGAGAACTCGATTGCCGAGGGAGCCGTCAGATGACTGCGGTCGTAGGTCTCGAATCCACCGGGGGGGGTCAGCCACACCGCGCCGGCGCTCCGCAACGCCTCGGCGACCCTCTCCACGTCGAAGCCGCTCAGGCGGGCTTCAAGATCCTCCAGCTCAGGCGTCACCGGCATGACGAACGCAAACACCTCGACACCCTGCGCCGTCCAATCCCGGACCCGGTCGCCGAGGCCTGCCAGAAGGAGAGGTGACACCGGGTTGCCTTCGAAGTCCACGCGCGCCCAATCGAACGCGGGTAGGGCGGAGTATACCGGTGAGGTGGACTCGACCCATCCGTCCTCGTGGTAGATGTTCCCACCCACGAAGATCGATCGATCCCGGAGCATGACGGCGATCTCGTCGAGCGACAGAGGGGCCACGAACTGCCGACACCACCCGATCCATGCCGCCGATCGGAGGGGCGGGCCGCCGGAGGGTTGGGAGATGAACCCGTTCTCCAACGTGGCGCGCTCCGTCAGCGAGTACGGAGTGACGGCGAGCACAACCGTCGGACGGCTGGACGTAGGCGACAGGAGCGACCGAATCCGCTCGACGTAGGGTCCCGCCAGCGCAGCGCTGGAAAAGCCGAAGTTTCCGATGCGGGCCGCCGGGAAGAAGGTCGCCAGCTGCTCCGGAGAGATCCCCCTGTACGTGCGGGAGTCCCCCGCGATCACGATATCGAAGGTGTCTCCCCACTCCACCTTGCGCGCCCAGAAGACGTCCTCGGTCAGGTCTCCGGGAATCCTCAGGACCTGGAAGGTCCCCAGCAGCAGGGTTGGCACAAGGACCAGAAGCGCGAGGGCCCGCGGCACCAGTCGCGCGTCAGAACTGGAAGTAGATGAACGCACTGCCGGGTCCCCTGAGGTAGATGCAGGCGAGGATCATCGCCGCCAGTCGGAACTGGGCAACTCTGGAGGTGGGGTGGAGCGGAGCCTCCTTCCGGGCGAAGGCCAGCACTTCCGAAGCGATCAGCACGCCCAGCGCACACCACGCGTTGAGCGAGACCAACGAAAGGCCTGCCCAATCCACCCGCGCCGAGAACATCTGCCCAAGGATGAAGAAGGATTGGTTCATGGAGCTCGACCGGAAGAACACCCAGGTGGCGAGGATCAACGTATTCACCAGAACGACCCGGGCCCCCAAAGGCAGGGAGACAGCCCACCGCGTACTCCCCCACCTCTCCACGACGAGCAGGACGGCGTGGACGAACCCCCAGAACACGAAATGCCACGCAGCGCCGTGCCCCAACCCGGACAGCAGCATGGTGACGAAGAGCGCGAAGACGGCGCGGCTCGCCCTGCCGCGCGACCCTCCCAGCGGAATGTAGACGTAATCTCGGAACCAGGTGGACAGGGTGATATGCCACCGCTGCCAGAAGTCTCGCAGAGTGGAAGCGAGATACGGGTGGCGGAAGTTCTCGGGCAACCGGAGCCCCATCCATCGGCTCAGCCCGATGGCTATGTCACTGTAGCCGCTGAAGTCGCAGTAGATCTGCGCGGAGAAGAGCGCCATGACAAGCCACCAACCCAATCCGGCGTTCCCGAGGCCCCCGCTGAAGGAGGCGTTCACGGCCGGCGCGATGTTGTCTGCGAGGACGACCTTCTTGAAATACCCGCCGGCGATCAGCCACAGCCCCGCATCGAAATCGGTCTGGTCGGGTTTGACGGTGACTTCCAACTGCGGCAGAAGCTGCCTAGCCCGAACGATCGGTCCGGCGACCAGCTGGGGAAACATCG
>CAMCNM010000275.1 GCA_945876015.1 Gemmatimonas phototrophica | reverse complement strand
CCGACCTCTCGCGGTATCTGCTAAAGGTCGAGGGCGCCGAGAGCGGCGCACCCCTCGCCCTGGAGTTGACACGGGGCGACCTCAAGACCGGCGCGGGTCGTCCTCCGTTTCAAGTGCTGGCGGCTTTCCGAGAGACGGGCGACAAGCGGGAGCTAGAGCTTTTCCAGGAATGGGAGCGCGCCACGAAGGGGCAACACTTCGCTCGGTGGAGTAATGGCGCACGTGCCGCCCTCGGCATCGCTGCACGCTCGGACGAAGAAATCGTGAGCGAGTCAGTCGCCGGCGAGACCTTGCACGCGTTCACCCCGGACGAATGGATCGCAGTCTGTCGAACACCCGGTGCGCAGGTGCGCGTCCTCGATGCGGCCGAACAGGGGGGCGGCGCGCGTGTGCGCGCATTGTTGTGGGACTTGGTCGTAGCCTGGAGGGTCCGGCGGCGTGAACGGATTGGTAACGGCCCTTGAGGGCGGAGGCGACGCTAGTAAATCACGACGATGCGGTAAGCCCAACCAGCCGGCACGCCGAGAATCACAACGCCGATTCCGGCCCCGCTCGCCTGGATCCCGCACGACCAACCACCGCTCACACCGTCTTGGGCGAGGACGAACCAATAGACGTTGTCTTGAGTGACGTAGCAGGCCACGAGGGGCGGACTGGCAATGGTCCCGGCCGCCGCGGGAAGCGGCTGGATAGTTCCCCCGCCGGCGAAGGTGACGCCGTTGTAAACAAGCCGCGTGCCCGGCCCCGCCGGGCCCTGCGGACCCTGCGCACCTTGAGGCCCCCTGTCTCCCGGCAGGCCTTCCGGTCCCATCGGCCCTTCGCAGGCTAGTAGGGCGACCACCGCGAGTAAAACGAGTCGTCGGACCATGCCACACCCCCTTGGGTCGCCCGCGATGGAACCGCTCTATCCGTTGTAAAGTGGAATGCTGCCCAGCTAGAAAGCCAGAGCGGGCAAGAGAGATGGAGTGCTTTTCAGTAAATCCGGTACGTCCTCCGGCCGTCATGGCTCACCTGGCCGGACCGCTTGGGCTGCGCGAGTGCGCTACGCCTGGAGCCATGCGCCCGTGCCGAGGGAGGGATTACCTCGCACCAAGCTTCATCGCTGCTTTGAAGGAGCTGGCCGCAGACGAAGGGCGGCCCTGAGCGCCACGCACAACACCAGTCAGGGCCCACTGCTCTTGCTTAGTGCCCTTTACGTTCAGGAGCTCGTCGTTTGCGGCCACACCGACTTGAATGAGAAAGTCCTCTAGCAACTTGATCTGTTTCTCAGGGGGACGGCCTCGGCCCGTCGGCGCAGCCAAGAGGTACATGACAAGCGTGCCGCGCTCGTAGTCCACGAGCGTCTGGTTGCACCTGCCGAGCTTGTCGGCCGTGAAGCACTCCTGGTCGAAGGTCTTGGTCGCCCTACCAACATACGTAGGCGTTACACCGCCGCCGGCCCGCATTGCGAACACGTAACACCCCCTGCGTGCGGCCCACGTCGGATGCGCTCTGAAGAAGGACCGGCCTTCCTCAGCGCGGACGATGCGACCGACCCTTCCACGATACGTGGGAATATCGAACGGGCCGTGAACAGTGAATTGGACCATGCAGCTCGCTCCGCTCCCTCTAAGCAACACTCCAATAAGGCACTTTCAGCGAACAATTCTAGGTCCACTCTTGCCCAACCGCACTTCTGCAACTCTCCCCCGTGTAGATGTGGCTCGTTAGGGCTCGGAGAAAACCTAGCGTTCACGGCCGCGTTGATAGCAGCCGCCAAATCTCCATTTCGGACCAAACGGGCCATTCGCCAAATCACAGTTTCTCTTTCCCTGTTCTTTTTTCCTTTCGCGGCAATGTTTCGTCATCCGACTCGCGGTTCACTTCAACGCAGGAGAACGACGATGACTGGCGCCGATTTCAAGCACCGAGTCCGCGGGATCGTCAACGACGATCAACTGAAGCTGTCCGGCAAGGTCGAAAGGATTGCCGACCTGCTCGACTCTGAAGACGAGGAGACCTGGGACGACGAGGACGATGAAGAGGAAGAGGGCGAAGACGAGGAGGACGACGCGGAAGAAGAAGGTGCGGCTACCTAGAAATGGAACGCGCGTCCGAGCCCTGGGGGCCGGGACGCGCGCTCCGAAGCGCACACGCCTGAATACGACGCGCGCAGCCTGCGACACCAAGGTATTTCCGATGATCCCGAAGCACAACGCCGAGCCGACGAGCGCTCGATGAGTCTGCTCGATCCTCTGGTTCGGCTCCCTCTTCAATTTCGAGAGAACGCCGCAACGGCTCGACGGTTGGCCGGCTCAGACGTTGCCGCACGCGTCTGGGAGGAAGCCGCTCGCCTGGCAGAGGAGCATTTGCATGGCGCGAGCCTGGAGCCGCTGCATCTCAGCGAGGCCGCGGACGAATCGGGTTACACCAGAAACCATCTCCGTCGGATGCTCCGAGACAGCACGTTGCCCAACGCGGGCACCGACGGAGAACCCCTCATTCTTCGCATGCATCTCCCACGAAAACCGGGCTTTGGCGTTGACCAGAAGCCGGTGCGGGCCGCATCCTCGCGGATGCAGGCTGCGCGCGCCGTCATCCGAGGAGAGGGATGATGGCGAATCCAATGCGCGGTAGAAAAAAGCGCTGGTCCTACAACGCGGGCCAGCGCGGCCGGAACTGGGTGCGAGCCTTCGAGCACGCCGGAGGCGGTACGCTCTACCTGGAGTGGCTGGAGCCCGAGAAGGTGATCGACCCCGCGACGGGGGAGGCAACCGTAATCGCGCGCCGGAGACGGAAGAAGCTCCAGGAGGAGGACCAGAGCAGACCGCTGGCGGTTCAGAAGGCCGACGAGCTGGCGGAGAGGTTCGCGAACCTCGAAGACCAGCCCGAGGAAGCTCGCGTAACGCTGGCGCGGCTCTTTGACGACTACCATGAGGAGGTGACACCGCGGAAAGGCGAGGGCAAGCAGGGGCACGACCGCAGGGCGCGGAGGTTATGGCGTGGCTATTTCGAAATGCGCCCGAAGGAGGGCCGGCGAATGGAGCGGCACCCCTCGACGCTGGACCGAATGGATTGGGACGGCTTCATCGCTGCGCGGCGAGCTGGGACGGTGCCGGGTTTCGGCCCGGTGGCGGACAGGCAAGTCGAGTACGACCTCAAGTACATGATCGCGGTGCTCAACTGGGGAACGGGCGCGAAGTCGAAGGACAGCCCGCAGCACTATCTCCCGCACGGAAGCCCGTGGAGCACCGAGATTCGCAGGTCGCAGCGATGGGGGATGCCCCGCAACAAGACGCCCCATCGGCCGGCGATGACGCCGGAGATTCGAGCGGCACTGGTGAAGCACGCGCCGAGTTGGCAATTCACGGTGGCACTGGTGCTCGAGCGGGACACACGCCGCCGGAATAGCTCAATCCGACGCCTCGACTGGTCGGACGTTGACCAACAGGCGTGGACGATCCGTTGGCGGGGCGAATTCGATAAGGACGGGAGGGATGCGGTAACGCCCCTGCTCACGGAGGAAGCGAAGGATGTCCTCCGCAAAGCGCCCTCCCGCGGGATCGCGGGGCCAGTGTTTCCCTCGGCGACAGATGCATCGAAGCCGACGCCGAGTCGGACCTTTCAGATCTGGCTGCGCCGTGCGAAGGAACGACTCCTACGGGCGGCTCAGGAGTCCGAGCGAGCTGCGTGGAAGGAACGGCTCCGCCGGGTAGGCTACCATGCGGAGAAGCGGGCGGGGGTGCGGGACCCTCTGTTTCGGTCCCTCCCGCCGAAGGTCCAGGAGACGATTGCGGGCACGCGGTACGAGACTCTCCGCAACGTCTACGACGAAGTGACGACGGACGAT
>CAMCNM010000274.1 GCA_945876015.1 Gemmatimonas phototrophica | reverse complement strand
GGCCCTGCACGTGCGAGACCGTCAGCCCGCGCACCTCGGCACGATACAGCGCCTCGAGGACGTCGCTCAGCTTTTCCGGTCTCACGATCGCTACGATCAGTTTCATTGTCCGTCTCCTAGCGGTTGGCGGTGACTGGGGTCGCGCCCATCATGCCCTTCACCGGCACCGGAGCGTCGGCGTGGACCAGAACGGCACCCTCACCCCTGGCGTATGCTTCCTCGCCGTGAGCCAGCACGTCGAGACCGACACCTTCCTCGCCCGGAGTCTTACGGAACGAGACGAACATCGACATCGCCTTGAGCAGGACGAAGGTCGCGATTCCGCTGTAGGCCAGAGCGCCCAGGATGGCGATCGCCTGGATTCCGATCTGGCCCATGTTTCCGTCCACCGGGCCGGGCTTGCCGCCCCAGGCCGCCGAAGCGAACACACCCGTGAGGACCGCGCCCACCGCTCCACCCGTGCCGTGCGCCGCCCAGACGTCGAGCGAATCGTCGAGCCGGGTGGTCGAGCGCCACAGGATCATGAAGTAGCTCGGGAACGCCGCGATCGCGCCGATCGCCAGGGCGCCCATCGGCGAGACGAAGCCGGCGGCCGGCGTGACCGCGACCAGACCGATGACGATTCCGGTCGCCGCGCCCACCGCGGTGATCTTGTTGTTGCGCATCAGGTCGAGCAGCATCCAGACCGTCAGGGTACCGGCCGGAGCGATCATCGTATTGACGAAGGCCAGCGCCGCGGTCGCGTTCGCGCCCAGCGCCGAGCCGCCGTTGAAGCCGAACCAGCCGAACCAGAGCAGGCCGGAGCCGAGCAGCACGTGCACGACGTTGTGCGGCACCTGCGCCTTCCGACCGTAATCCTTACGGGCACCGACCACGATCGCCGCGACGACCGCCGCGATACCCGCGTTCACGTGCACGACCGTGCCGCCCGCGAAATCGAGCGCGCCCATCGCGCCCAGCCAGCCCCCACCCCAGACCCAGTGAGCGACCGGAGCGTACACGAACAGGCTCCACAGGGTGATGAATACGAGGTACGGTCCGAACTTCATGCGCTCGACGACCGCACCGGAAATCAGCGCGGCCGTGATGATGCAGAAGGTCCCCTGGTAAGCCATGAACAGGAGGTGTGGAATGGCCGGAGACAGCGGACCACCCTCGAGCCCGACCCCTTTGAGGAACAGATAGTCGAAGCCGCCGATCCAGGACGAGCCCGGCGCGAATGCGAGCGAGTAGCCGACGAGGAACCACGCCACGGCAACCACGCCGAGCGACGCGTAGCTCATCATCAGCGTGTTCAGCATGTTCTTTGAGCGAACGAGTCCCCCGTAGAAGAAGCCCAGGGCCGGGGTCATGAGGAGCACGAGCGCGGTGCTGATCAGCACCCACGCCGTGTCCGCCCCGGACAGCTCCACCGGGGCCGCTTGAACGGCCGCGAGGAGCGGAGTGAAAGCCGGAAGTGACATGACGATCTCCACTTAGCTGATGATGAACAGGTTCCATTCCGCGGCCCACGGAGTGGCTTACAACCGAAAACGGACTGCACAACAAACTTATGATACTAAGGACTTATTGAAAAGGTACAATAGAATATTAAGCAACGCAAGGGTTCAGAACAATATTGTAGGCCTTTCCTACCTGGGACCCACGAGAAGCAAGGCGCGACGAACCACGCACCCGCCACGATGGCAGTGACGTAGAGGGCGACCGACGCGAGCGGGGGCGTCAGATTCGGCCCGCCCGCCTCCGAACCCAGGGCGCTGACCCAACCCGCAGCAGTTGCGTGTACCAGAAACCCACCGCCTACGCAGACACCGCTCAGAACGGTCAACAGCGTCCGGCCTCGCCGCTGCCAGAAGCTGAGCTCGGCGGCTCCCGGCTGAACGTCACTCTAGCGCTCGGCACGCATTCCTGTCCGGGCCACCACCGCCTGGACCTCTTCGGCTCCGACAGCCGGGTCACCGGGCGCCACGATCATCTTGCCCCGGAGGATGTCGAACGCGAGGCGGTCGAGGCTCCCGCCAACGAGCGGCCCGACCTCACGTTTCAGGATCGCGACCTCGTCGGCGCAATCCATTCCGTGGATCCGGAAGCTGAGAGGCTCCGCTTGCCCGAGAGTGCTCACGCGGCCCTCCCTGACGGAGCGATCATACGGTGAGGAGCTCCAGCTCGTTCGCCCCCGCGGCCTCGGTCACGCGTGCATCGCTCTTGCGCTCGAAGATCAGGTAGAGGACGGGGAGCACCAGGAGAGTGAGCAGGGTGGCTGTGACGAGCCCCGCGATCACGACGGTGGCGAGCGGACGTTGGACCTCTGCTCCCGCCCCTTGGGAGAGCGCCATCGGGATGAAGCCGAGACCCGCGACCAGGGCCGTCATCAGGACCGGCCGCAAGCGAGTCATCGCGCCTTCGCGAACGGCTTCTTCCAAGGTCCTTCCTTGTTGGCGTAGCTCGTTCATGTAGCTGATCATCACCAATCCGTTCAACACCGCGATCCCGAACAGCGCGATGAAACCCACGCCAGCCGAGATACTGAAAGGCATGCCGCGGATCAGGAGCGCGAACAAGCCTCCCACCGTGGCAAGCGGGATGCCCGTGAAGACCAGGACGGCCTGCCGCAGGGACTTGAACGAAGCGAACAGAAGGAGGAAGATGAGCAGCAGGGAGAGCGGGACCACGATCATGAGCCGGCGTGTGCCGCGCTCAAGGTTCTCGAACTGCCCCCCGAAATCCACCCGGTACGCCGGGGGCAGCGAGATCTCACCGCTCTCGAACAGATCCTGAACCTCGCGCACGAACGACCCGATGTCGCGGCCCCTGACGTTCCCTTCGATGATGACCAGTCGCGATCCGTTCTCGTGGCTGATGTCGGCCGGACCCTGCACCTCCTCGATGCGGGCGAGCTGGCAGAAGTGGTCCCGGTTTTCTGAACAGGTAGGATAAGTGGACAGGCGGGCTCCCCGGGCGAGATGTTCGCCCACAGCCGAGGAGCTCTAAATGTCGAAACGTCCGCGTCG
>CAMCNM010000273.1 GCA_945876015.1 Gemmatimonas phototrophica | reverse complement strand
CCACATGCTCCCGATCGATCCCACGGAGGAGTCGCTCGACCTCCCGGTGATCCGGCCCGCGCGCGACCTACGCGGGACGCCCGACCCGGCCGCGATCGCGGCCGCGGCGCGCGAGACCGCGCGTCTCGCCGAGGTCGATCCGACGTTCTGGTCCGGCATCTCGGTGGTGACCGAGGACGGCGCGCACGACGTGGTGGTGGAGTGGGGGGAGCCGGCCGTGCGGCTGCGCTTCCGCGCTCCGCTCGCGCAGGTGCGCCTGAAGGAAGCGTTGGCCGTGCTCGCCGACGCCGCCGATCGAAACGGGGGCCGCCTCCCTGCCATCGTGGACCTTCGCTTCGCCGACCAGGTGGTGGTCCGGTGGAGCAGCCTCGACCGAGGGCACTGAATGCGCGCGAATCTGATCGCTGGCCTGGACATCGGCAGCACCAAGACCTGCGCCGTCATCGGCGAGATGGTGGGCGATCCGCACCGGGCGCCCGGCTTCAAGGTGCGCGGGGTCGGCCAGGCACGCACGACCGGGGTGCGCGGCGACCTCGTGACCAACCTCGAGGCCACCACCGAGACCATCAAGCAGGCGATGCGCGAGGCCGAGCTGATGGCCGGCGTGACCGTCGATCGGGTGTTCGCGGGCATCGCGGGCGACCACATCGAAGCGCGCCACTCGATGGGCGTGGTGGCGGTCGCGGGCGAGGAGATCACGGTGAGCGACGTGGATCGCTGCCACCAGGTCGCGCGCGCGGTCGCAATGGCGCCCGACATGGAGTTGCTGCACGCGATCCCGACCGACTACCGCGTGGACCACCAGGGCGGCATCAAGCGCGCGCTCGGCATGTCCGCGACCCGGCTCGAGAGCGACGTCTACCTGATCACGTCGTCGTCCACCGCGTCCGCCAACATCCGGAAGGCGGTCGCGCGCGCCGGCTACGGCGTGCAGGAGCTCGTGCTCGAGCCGCTCGCGGCCGCGCGCGCGGTGCTCACCGAGGACGAGAAGGAAGTCGGCGCCGCGATGGTCGAGATCGGCGGGGCGACCACGGACGTGGCGGTCTTCATCGACGGCCGCGTCCGGTACGTGTCGGTGCTGCCGATGGGCAGCGACAACATCACGTCGGATCTGGTGCGGGGGCTCGGTATCCCGTGGGCCGAGGCGCAGAAGGCCAAGGAGCTCTACGCCACCGCGATCGCCGGAATGGTGGATCCGCAGGAGACGATCGAGATCCCCGGCCCCGGACCCGGCCAGATCCGCAACGTGACGCGCGAGCTGATCGCGCACATCACGGAGCAGCGCATGGACGAGATCCTCGGCATGGTGCGCATGGAGCTCGACCGGCTGGACCTGATCGACCAGATCGGCGCGGGGATCGTCCTTTCTGGGGGCGGCGCCGCGCTGCCCAGCCTGGTGGAACTCGCGCAGCAGATCTTCCCGACCCCGGTCCGCATCGGTGTTCCCGGCGAGGGCCTCTCGGGCCTCGCGGACTCGGTCGGACGGCCTCGCTTCTCGACCGCGGTGGGCCTCGCGCTGCACGGCGTCGAGCGATTCGGCGAGACCGGCGAGGGCGCCTCGACGGTGACGTCGGGCGTGATGTCGAAGGTCGGAATGTGGCTCAAGGAATTCTTCTGATGAATGCCGCGTGCACCAATGGCGCTCACCGAAGCGCTCAGCGATCTGATGTATGGCACCCGTGTACCCCTTCCTACACGAGCGATAACTGGAGACTACGATGATGATCTTCGAATTCGAGGAAAGCCCGGTACAGAACGCCCGCATGAAGGTCGTGGGTGTCGGCGGCGCCGGCGGCAACGCGGTGAACCGCATGATCGACGAGGATCTCGAGGGAGTGGAGTTCATCTCCCTGAACACCGACGCGCAGGCGCTCAAGAACTCCCGCGCGATGGTGTCGATGCAGATCGGCAAGAAGCTCACGCGCGGGCTGGGCGCTGGCGCGCGTCCGGAGATCGGCCGTCAGGCGGTGGCGGAGAGCGCCGACGAAGTGCGCGCGCTGCTCCAGGGCTGCGACCTGGTATTCATCACGGCGGGGATGGGAGGAGGCACCGGCACCGGCGCCGCGCCCATGGTCGCCGAGATCGCCCGCGAGCTGGGTGCGCTCACGATCGCGATCGTGACCCGGCCCTTCTCCTTCGAGGGGAAGAAGCGGGACAAGCAGGCTGAGCAGGGTCTGGCCGAGCTGCGTCGCTGCGTGGACACCATGATCATCGTCCCGAACGACCGGATCCTGGCGGTCGTCCCCAAGGGAACGACGTTCAAGGATGCCCTGAAAAAGGCCGACGAGGTCCTCCTCCACGCCACGCAGGGCATCAGCGACCTGATCCGGGTCAGCGGCGAAGTGAACGTGGACTTCGCCGATGTGAGGACGATCATGGCCTGCCGGGGTCCGGCCCTTATGGGGTCCGGGTTCGGGGAGGGGGAGAACAGGGCGCAAGAGGCTGCCCAGGAAGCAATTAGCTCACCTCTGCTCGACAATATTTCGATCAAGGGAGCCAAGGGAGTCCTGCTCAATATCACGGGCGGGATGGACCTCGCTATTGACGAAGTCACCCAGATCTCGACACTCATTCAGGAGGAGGCTGGGGACGACGCCGAGATCATCTTCGGCGCGGTGCACGATCCCGCGCTCGAGGGGAAGGTCAGGGTCACGGTCATCGCCACCGGTTTCCCAACGGGGGAGGAAGAGAATATCATCCGACCCGATTTCCGTCGCGCATCCCAACAGCATTCGAGTCAGAACCCGGCGCAGCGCCACCAGCAGCCCCGGGGACAGGCGATGCCCCTCGCGGTGCCTCTGCCTGCGCGCGCGGCTGCGGGTGGCAACAGCGGTGGGGTGCTTCCGCTCCCGCGGTTGCCGGAGCGGATCGTGACGCGTGAACAGATGAGCGAGCTGGATATTCCGACGTTCATCCGCAGGCAGATGGACTAGCGGGCGGCGAAGGCCTTGAAGTCGAAGCAGGACGGGACGGAACGGAACGGGCGCGGCAAACGGATGCCGCGCCCGTTCCG
>CAMCNM010000272.1 GCA_945876015.1 Gemmatimonas phototrophica | reverse complement strand
GCGATCTTCATCGGCCACCTGACGCGCTGCACGCTCAGCGTGATCCGCTTCAATCAGGGCAAATGGCGCGGCATCAAGGTGGACATCACGCCGGGCAAGCCCGCGTCCTAGCGCTGAAGGGTGTCCCGGGGGTCGGGGCCCGGCATTTTCGATAGCCGGACTTCTCGCTGGTGGCACCTGGTCGACCCGACGGACACGACCGTTGAAGGGGGACCTCCCGTGACGAACCGACCGGCGCTCGAGGGACCCCCAGCGACGACCACATCCTTCATGCCTTGAGCCTGGCCCGCATCTCTGACGTCTCATTCGCCTCCTGGTGCCGTGCCATAGACAACGGAGAGCTTTTCCACCAGGACACTCCAGCGAGCCCTCAGCCCCCCAGTGCAGTGAACTGCCGGCTGAACTTGATGATCAGCGACTTATTGATCGGGCCAGCCAGATCGTCCACCCCGTTCGCCTGATTGTAGACCACGAACAAACCGGTTCCCGCCGAACTGAGCCAGCCGAAGCGGAGGTTGGTCGACCAGTTGTCCGCCCGGTCGCTGTACTGCACGAGTGACTGCACGTAGATCTGCGGGGTGAAGAAGTAGCCGACGCGCAACCCAGCCAGCCGTGTGATGAAGCTGCCCTCGGCCAGGTCCACGTCGTTGTATTCCAGGCGGAGCGCGGTCGAGAGCGCCGAGCCGTGCCGGAAGCCGAGCACGGCCGAGTGTCCGCGCCGATGCCCGGATAGGAAGGCGCCCTTGTCGAGGCGCATCTCCAAGGAGACCGGCGCCGCCTGGTTGGTGAGGAAGTGCCAGGCCATCTCCCATCCGTCGTACGTGCCGGCGGGCACGACGACTCCTTCGACGATCTGGAACGGCACCTCGAGCCCCTCGCGGTTCCAGTTGAACGCGGGGCTGAAGAACATCCCCGAGGGCCACTCGAAGTGGCTGTCGATGTGGACCTGGGTCGTTTCCTCGAAGCCGGACTCGAGGTCCCGCGTCGTGTCGTAGTTCGTATGCGGCCGGAGCTCGCGCACCCCGAGAAAGTTCTCGGGCCGTATGAAGCTCTGGAACCGGGCGCGATAGGCCCGAATGCCTGACCGCTGGAGGTAGCCCACTTCGGGATTGAAGTCCTCGCCGATCTCACGGAAGCTGCCGTTGATGTTGAGGCTGCGCGTGGTATAGTTCGCGCCCGCGTTGAACAGGTGGTCGCGGCCATCCCGGTCTGGCGTGTCGGTCTTGGCGAAGAGCGTGTTGAAGTTCCAGGCGGACCCGATGCCCAGCTGACCGTCCATCGCGTACGTGCGGTTGTGGTCGTCGTCGATCTCCATACCGTCGCGCTCCAGGAACGCTCCGCCGATGCTAGAGCGGTTACCGAGCTCCCTGGCCAGCCGCACGACCGAGTACGCCTGGCCGCTCTGGACGTCGGCCAGGTCGTCGGTCCGGATGTGGAGCAGCCCCACGTTCAGCCCGGCAACCTTGCCGGAGAGTCGGCCCCCACCCTGGATCGGCACCTGGTTGAGGTTGCGCGCGATCCCGATCCGCCGGCTGAAGAATAGATCGGCGCCGCCGCCGCCCATCGAGAACATCCCGGAGTTCTCGAGGAAGAACGGACGCTTCTCGGGGAACTGGATGCTGAAGCGCGTGAGGTTGGTCTGGACGTCGTCGACCTCGACCTGAGCGAAGTCGGTGTTGTAGGTGAGGTCGAGGGTCAGTCCCTGCGTGATCTGCACCTTGGCGTCGCCGCCCACCTCCTGGTCCCTAGCGAATTCCGTCTGCGTCACGTCCGCGTAGCTGCGCGTCGTCGATCCGAGCACGTACGGGATGATCTGGACCGACCGGTTGGTCGGCGGCTCGAGGCCGCTCAGGGTCCCGGCACTGCTCACCCGGTAGAAGTCGAATTCGCGCGGGATCGGCGACCACAGCGACTCCTCGTTCACGCGGCGGACGCGCCGGAGCACGTTGAATCCCCAGTCCTGCCGGTCGCCCGCACGGTAGCGCAGCGTCGAGAAGGGAATTCGGAACTCGGCGCTCCATCCGTTCTGGTCGCGACTGGTCGCGACCTCCCAGCGGCCGTCCCAGTTGAGGTTGAAGCCGTCTCCCGAGCCGCCCATCTGGCGGCCGCCGCCGATCCCGAGCGAGCCGGCCCGGAGACCGCCGCTGCCTCCCCCCTGGTCCACCACCTGGCCGTCGTACTCGATCCCTGCCGGGTTCGTCCCGAAGACGAAGCCGTTCACTCCGTCCTTATAGGTGTCGAAGATCAGCACGACCGCGTCGGACTGAGCGAGGTCGTTGTCGCGGATCGCTTCTCCCGGGACGATCAGCGACGGCTGATCGTCGTACGCGCGCACGCCGACGTAGAGCGCCGCATCGTCGTGGCCTATGCGTACCTCGGTGCGCAGGGTGGCGGGCTCGCCGTCCCGTGGGATGCGCTGGATGAAATCCGACAGTACGGGGAGCTCCGCCCAGGTCGCGTCCGAAAGCAGCCCGTCGATCACCGGCTCGTCGCCGATCCGGAGCGCGGGCGTGGTCGCCTCGGCCGGGGCTGCCGTCGCCCCGTTCGGCCGGGTCTGGGCGGCCAGAAGGGAGGGCAGGGCCAGCGCGAGCGCCAGGGCGAGGCTGGTGGGGCGAGGGACCGGGGGTGGGAAGCTCGACATGGCCATCTCCAAGGGGGACACAGAACGCCAAAAAAAGCGCGTCGGAACACCGCGCGCAACTGGGCGAGGATATGGCTGTCTGATCGCTTCGAGTTCGCCGAGCGCGTCGCCTCAGAAGCGGGGGAGCCGGGTGACTTTGAGCGCCAGGGTCTGAGTCTTCAGCTCCAGGAACCCGTAGTCCGACCGCAGCCGAGCGTTCGTGCTCCAGCTGGCGGCGAGGGAGTCGTACTGATCAGGCTGCTCAGGGCAGCGCGCAGCGACAGGGCAAGGATCACGCGCGTCGCGACCAGAGTCCGGTCGGCGTTCCCGGCGGGGAGCACGGGGAAGAGGTCGGGGAGCTGCTGGACCTCGTCGCCGACGACCAACACCGCCAGCGGCCCGAGCGCCGTCAT
>CAMCNM010000271.1 GCA_945876015.1 Gemmatimonas phototrophica | reverse complement strand
TGATGTACACCGAGTGCGGACGGTCGAGAATCGAATCCCACTGCGACCACACATCGACGATCTCACCGTTACGGTTGGCTACGACGACGAGGTTGGTCGGTCGGATCTCACCCTTGGCGTTCCGGTCTCCCCAATGCGTGGCGATGATGCGATCGGGATTGTCCACCGCGACGCCTGCCATGCTCCCCCAGGTCCACTCGTCGTCATGGTTGGGCGCCGCCTTCCACCAGCTCGCTGCCGGGAGGTAATCTCCGAGCCTGTTGTCTCCGCCTTTCACGACCGGGCCCGAACCGGTCGGCGGCGCCGCCTGGTTCTCGCCGACACAGCCCTGCAACACACCCAGCAATACGACCGTAATGGCAACGCCGATCCGCTTCGATCTCACGCTTTCCTCCTCGTGAAGCGCCCCGCTTGAACCAGAGGGTCCAAGCGGGGCAGGTGTATCGACAAAAGGCTCGTGGGGCGTCAGCGGGCCTGCGTCGTCGCCCCGCTGTTCAACTCATGCCAAGGCTCGATGCCGGCGTCCGGACACCAGTCCCCGGTCCCCCGGAAGAGCGTGCTCATGCACTTGAATGGCGCGCCCAGGCCTCTCAACAGCTCAGTGGTCTCCGGATAGGCCACGCGCTCGAAGTATCCGGCACGACCCCCTCGCGCCATGTCGGCCACCGATTGACCGAGGAGGCTGGTCGCCTCCACGTCGGCTCCCTTCGACACCAAGTACTGGATCAGATCGTTTCCGCCCCTGACCGCCGCGTAGTGGAGCGGCACGTAGCCCCATGAATCGGGGAGGTTTACGTCCGCGCCAAGATCTTCGACGAGGTACTTCACGGTGTTGAGGAAGTTGTTCGGCACGTTGCTCACCTGCCAGGATCCGAGCCCCATGTACCCGCCCCCCGACGCGGCGTGAATCGGATACATGTTGGGAGTGCCTTCAACCCTGGGAATTCCGGAGTCGTCCATGATCCGGCCGTCCTGCTGACGGGCGACCCTCATACCCAGCTCAGGCCACCTGGTCGGAACGTTCGGGTCAGCCCCGGCAGCCACCAGCGCCTTCATCGCATCGAGATCCTGCGCATATGCCGCGCGCCAGAAGGGGGTCGCCCCGGTGATGTCGAGCCCGAGCTGCCCACTCCATACGAGATAGGTGATGTGCGTCTTGAGCCGCAGGTTCGGGTCGGCGCCGGCCTTCAACAACGCATTCAGGACATCCATGTACTGTGCCTTCTGGTTGTCCTGTGCTCGCGGCTGCGGCTGGCTGGTGTTGATCCCCGCCCACTGGGCTTGCAGGGTCGCGAAGAGGGATGACAGCCCATCCGTCTCGGCGACGAGGTTGGGATTGGCGCCCCGCTCGATCAGCACCAGGCCGAGATCGAACTGACCATTCAACAAGGCCATCGTGAGCGCGCTGGTGCCGTCGCCACTGACCTGGTCGATGTTGGCCCCACCGTCCAACAGCGCCTTCACCGCATCGACGTGCCCCTCGCGAGCTGCATGGAGCAGCGCCGTCATTCCACCCGTCTTCCCGACCAACGTCTCGTTGATGGGACGACCGAGGATCTCCACATCGCTCTTCGGACCATCATTGGGCGTCTGCCAGAGGAGCCGCTTGGTGGCGACCTGGTCCGGGGTGAAACCCGCGAGCAGCTTGTCCATCTCCTCACGCGAAGCCAGGAACTCGCGCTGCTTCGCGATCGCCGCCTGCTCCTCCGCCGCGGTCAAGACCCTCTCGGTTCCGTCCGACGCCGCCTGCCGGATTTCGGAAAGCGCATCCTTGAGGCGATTCTGCGCCGCCTTGTGGACCGCCAGCCGTTTCAGCACATCCACGACCTCGGTGCTCACCGCCGGATCCGCACCGCCCTTCAGGAGCTCGACGACGGTCGCGGTCCGGCCCTCGGAGGCGGCGAACATCAGCGCGGTCTGACCCGCCTGCGACTCCCGTGCGTTCACCGGGGCGCCACGCTTCAACAACTCCAGAACCGTGCCCTCCCCGTTCAACGTCTTCGCGGCGAGGTGGAGCGCTGTCACCCCGCTGGTACTGGTTGCCGCCGCCGGATCCGCACCCGCGTCCAGCAATGCGCGCACAACCGTCGCGTGAGCACCCTGGCTGGCGAGGTGCAGCGGGGTGTAGCCGCCGAGCCGGGTCTTCGACCCCACCTTCGCACCAGCGCTCAGCAGAACCTTCGCGATCTCCAGATTTCCTTCCGCCGCGGCGAGATGCAGGGCACTCAAGCCATCACCCAACGCAGCGTTCGGATCCGCCCCGTCCTTCAAGAGTGACTTTACCGCGGCGAGATCACCGCGCTTGGTCGCGTCGAGTAGAGCCCGATCGTCAGGCAGGATCGCGCCGGTCAGCAGCGCGATCGCGAGCATCGCGACCGCGAACCCCAGCCCATTTCGCATCCTCATGGTCCGAAGCCTCCGAGGCTAGGCGCCCTTGGGGAAGGTGAGCGGGAACACGCCGGTGCTGTCGCCGAACCGCTGCATGTCGTGTCCGAGCGCCTGCATCAGACTCACGAAGACGTTGGCCGTCGGCGTCCCCTCCGGAGCCCTCAGGTGGAGGTTGCCCTCCAGAGCGCCGTTTGCATGGCCCATGAGGACCAGCGGGCAGCGGCGATGCTGGTGCAGGTTCGGGTCGCCCATCGGAGAGCCCCAGACGATTACCGACTTGTCCAACAGAGACGATCCACCTTCCATGGTGGTCTTCATCTTGTCCAGCAGATACGCCATCCGGCCGAGCCGGTAGGTGTTGATCATGTTGAATTCCATGACCGAGTTCGGCGCGTTGCCGTGGTGCGACAGGGCGTGGAAGGACTTGTTCGTGCCGCTGTCCGGCATGACCAGGTTGGAGTTGTCGAATCCGGTCTTGAAGGTGATCGCCCGCGTCAGATCCCCCTGGAGGGCGAGCACCTGGAGGTCGAACATCAGCTCCATGTGATCCTCCCACCGGTCCGGCACGCCCGTGGGGGCTTCCGGCATGGCCCTGCCCTCACCACTGCTGTTCTGGGCCTCGACCAGCTGGATTCGGCGCTCCAGTTCCCGGATCTGCGTCGTGTATTGATCCAGGGCCTGCCGA
>CAMCNM010000270.1 GCA_945876015.1 Gemmatimonas phototrophica | reverse complement strand
CGATCACGAGCGAGGTGCGGGCGATTCTGGTCGATGGGCGGAGTCCACGCGAGGCGCTGTACAGTCTCATGCAACGGGATCCGAAGCCGGAGGAATGGTCGTGAACGACGAGATCGCGAAGAAGGAGTACTACTCGATGGGCGAGGTCTGCGATCTGACCGGGCTCAGGCCTCACGTGCTGCGCTACTGGGAGACCCAGTTCGACGTGCTCCACCCGGTGAAGAACCGCTCGGGCAATCGCGTCTTCCGCGCGGGCGACATCGAGCAGGTCCTGCTCGTGAAGCACCTCCTGTACGAGCAGAAATACACGATCGAGGGCGCGCGCCAGAAGCTCGACGAGCTGCGTGCCGGTGGGCAGATGAAGGTCGAGCGCCAGGACGTGATGAAGCCGGAGATGCTCTCGACCATGCGCGCCGAGCTGGAGGGCCTGCTCCAGGTCCTGACGATTCCGTCGCGCGGGTGAGCAAGCCGCTGCGGGTCCTGGTCACGAACGACGACGGGTATCACGCCGCCGGCCTCAAGGTGCTCGCGGCCGCGGCCCGAGCACTCGGCGAGGTGATGGTTGTCGCGCCGGATCGCGAGCAGTCCGCCACCAGTCATTCGCTCACGCTGCACCACCCCCTGCGCGCCCGCTCGATGCCTGACGGCGGCTTCATGGTGGACGGCACTCCGACCGACTGCGTGATGGTGGCGGTGAGCGAGCTTCTCGACCAGCGTCCCGACGTCGTCCTCTCCGGAATCAACCACGGCCCGAACATGGGCGAGGACGTGCTCTACTCGGGGACCGTCTCGGCGGCGATGGAAGCCACCGTGCTCGGTATCCCCGCGATCGCGTTCTCGTACAGCGGGGACTCGATGGAGGATCTAGCGGCGTGGGAAGCCCCGGTGCAGCGGCTGCTGCTCTCGATGCTCGACGAAGGCACGTTCCCCGAGAACACGCTGCTATCCGTCAATCTGCCGGCCGTCGCCCCGGAGCGGGTGGCCGGGGTGCGCGTCACGACGCTCGGTCGTCGCCGCTACTCGGACTCGATCACCCGCGCGCTCGACCCCTCGGGACGCGAGTACTTCTGGATCGGCGGAGGCGTCTCGAAGTGGTCGGGTAGTCCGGACTCGGATTTCCGTGCGGTGGAGGAAGGATACGTATCGGTCACGCCCCTGCACCTCGATCTCACGAACTACCGACTGCTCGAGGAGATCCGGGGATGGGACCTAAAGGTGTAGGCGGGGGCCCCGACGATGCTCGGTTCGTCGGGGCGCGGCGGAAGCTGATCGAGGAGATCCGGGGGAAGGGGATCACCGACCTCGAGATCCTCCAGCTGTTCGACAAGGTCTCGCGCCACCAGTTCGTCCCCGAAGGTGTGTGGAATCGGGCCTACGAGGACGCCCCCATTCCGATCGGATACGGGCAGACCGCGTCGCAGCCCTCGCTCCAGGCGTTCTATCTCCAGGTGCTCAAGCCGAAGCCGAACGAGAGCGTGCTCGAGATCGGAACCGGAAGCGGATACCTGACCGCGCTGCTCGCGTCGATGGCGGACCGCGTCTACTCGGTCGAGCGGGTGCGGGAGCTCTCGCAGCGCGCGCGGAGCGCGCTGGACGGGCTCCGCTACCGGAACGTCGCGCTCCTGGTCGGTGACGGCTCGATCGGCTGGCGGAAGTACGCTCCATTCCCGGTGATCGTGGTGTCCGCGGCCTCCCCCTCGGTGCCGCCCGCGCTCCTGGACCAGTTGGCGGACCCCGGCCGGATGCTGATCCCGGTGGGGAGCCGGGAGCGGCAGGAACTCATGCTGGTGGAGAAGGAGGCCGGGGCCGTCCGTGAGCGCTCCGTGCAGGAAGCCTGCACGTTCGTGCCCCTCCTGGGCCGCTTCGCCTGGGAGGTCGAGGGGTCCCAGGGGGCGTAAACAGAAGGTGTCGAAGGCGGCTGAGCCCCTTATATTTCGACTGGAGCGGATGTTGGCTCTCCTGGAGACCCCCCATGGCCGACGATCATCAGAGAACCCCAGGTGACGGGCGTCCCCCGGTAAGCGGGAATGGAGCCGGCGCGGACCGTTCCGGGATGGACCGCCTGCCGCCCCCTGCGTTTCCCCCCGGTTCGCGGAGCACCCATCGGCGGAGAGTCCAGCTCAACGAGCCCGGCGGTGAAGAGGCGGGCGTACCGGACGAAGCTTTCATCTCGCCCGACGAGCCCATCGTGCGGACCGGGACGCGCATGGCGTCGGACGCGTTCATCTCGCCCGACGATCCGATCGCCCACCGTGCTCCGATCGACACGGGCGACGAGGAGTTCGACGAGGGCACGGTCACCGGGATCGGCGACGATGCACATCTTGGGCGGGAGGAGCTGGCCCTCACCCGCTACTCCGACGAGCACGTGGCCGAGATCGTCAGGATGGTGGGCCGTCTCGCGGACGCACTGCGCGACCGCGGCGAGGCGGGTCTCAAGACCACCCCCGACATGAGCCGGTTCGAGGCGACGCTCCGGGCGTACTGCGTGGGCTACCTCGCGGCGCAGAGGGACGCGGGACACAAGGAGTAGGGCAACGGCCCGGCCGCGCCGTTGTTGGCCTGCCTTGAATTCTCTTAGGTTTCGCCGCCACACTGTCCCCGTAGCTCAGCAGGATAGAGCACCGGTTTCCTAAACCGGGGGCCGCGCGTTCGAATCGCGCCGGGGACACTAATTTAAGTACCAAGTAAACAATAACTTAGGTGCCCTTGAAGGGCCGGCCGAAAGGTCTGCCCTTCGTCTTGGGGCGCCTTTCGGGGCGCCAAAAAGCTTCCCCCCGCTGGACTCCACAGGTTACCTATTCCCTAGGTTGTTTTCGTCGGGTCTAGCAGCTCGGAGAGGGGGATGGAACCGAACCTCGGGGTGGACCTCGCGAAAGCGAAGCGGGAGGTGACGAGGCTAGAGCGTGAGCTGGCCAAGCAAACGCTCACCAAGAAGCGCCGCTCGACGTGAGCTGTACCCGGTTCCGTAGACACGAGCCTAAGCTACATGTGCTGCTCGCTCGAAGTCGACGGGACTCAGATTGCCTAGGGTGGAGTGCCTCCTGATCGGGTTGTAGAAGCGTTCGATGTAATCGAAGATATCGGTGCGTGCGGCG
>CAMCNM010000269.1 GCA_945876015.1 Gemmatimonas phototrophica | reverse complement strand
TGATCGGGGAAAGCGGCACTGAACGGATCACGGTTGACGAGGTCGCGAGGCTGGCGGGCACCATCTCCTACGAGGTGCTGACCGGCTTCACTCCACGGCTCCCCCGGATCTGGGTGGACGATGGCGGACCCTGACGTTCTCCTCGCCCGAGCGCGAGAGGCGAGGGAGCCGGCCTATGCCCCGTACTCTCGATTCGGCGTGGGCGCCGCGCTCGAAGCGGACGATGGGTCGATCCACATCGGCTGCAACGTGGAGAACGCGTCGTATCCGCTCGGGGTTTGCGCCGAGCGCCATGCGGTGGCGGCGGCGGTGGTGGCGGGACACAGGCGGTTTCGGACACTCGCGCTGAGCTTCGCGGGTCCGGACCCGATGCCGCCCTGCGGTGGATGTAGACAGGTGCTGGCCGAATTCGGTCTCGATATTCGGGTGATCGCGGAGGGTGGTGGTGGGGCGCGGGCTGAGTGGTCGCTGGGCGACCTTCTCCCGGTGCCGTTCCTGCTTCACGGGAGAGAACGAAGTTGACTCGATGGATGCCGCGGCTCCTGCCGCTGTTCTTGGTCGCGACCCTCGCCGCGTGCGAGGATCAGCTGCCGACCTCCCTGGACGCAGAGCTGCTGCCCGTCGGGCCCGTTTCGGTCGAGGTACGGCTTCCGTGGTCCCAGTTCGCCACCAAGGCCACCGTGTTCAACGGCTTCGGACGGGCCGAGGAGCTTGAGGACGGCTTCATCGCCGACAAGTACGGCGGCCGGCTAGACGCTCACTCGCTCATGCATTTCGCCGCGTTCCCCACGAGCGCCACGGTTGCGGACACGACGGGCACGACGGTGACCGACGACTCTCTCGCGGTCGTGGGCGCGACGCTCACGCTTCGCCTGAACCGCGCCTCCAGCAGCAACACGGGGCCCGTGCTCATCGCCGTGTCCCGCACGCTCACTCACTGGGACTCGCACACCGCGACGTGGCAGCTGGCGGTGGACAGCGCCGGTGGCAAGCAGCCCTGGCCCCAGGCGGGCGGAGGGCCGGTGGTCGCGATCGGCCAGGTGATATGGACTCCGGAGGTCGACGGCGACTCGGTGCTGCTGTCGCTCGACTCGGTCACGACCGCGGGGCTCATCGACACCACGCTGGTGGAGCGCGGCCTCCGCATATCCTTGGTGGCTCCGGGTCATCAGGTCGCCGTCAGGTCCTTGGAGATCTCGCTCAGCGCCAGGCCGAGCGTTCACCCCGACACGCTGATTTCGCTAAAGGCCGCGGTCCCCTTCGAAAAGACGTTCATCTACAATCCGGCGCCCGCCGCCCCCACGGGTCTCAGGGTGGGCGGAATTCCGAGCGCGCGCACCGTCATCACGCTCGCGCTTCCCGCGACCGTGCCGGGCACACCGGCGGCCTGCGCGATCGCCGCCTGTCCGCTCGCGCTCACGCCGGAACGCCTCAATCACGCCACCCTCGTTCTGACTTCGAGGGAAAGCGAAGCCGGGTTCCGGCCGGTCGCTTCGCTGCGTATGCAGGCGCTCGCGGTGCTCGCTCCCGAAGTGTTGCCCAAGAGTCCGTTGGGTCCTTCGGTCTTCCGCACCTCAGCCGGCTTCGTTCTGGGGTCCAATGTCGCGGGTAGTGTGTTCGCGGCGGGCGGCTCGCGCACGGTCGAGGTTCCGATCACTCCCCTGGTGGAGGACCTGATGCGTGGTACGACAGACGCCGGCGGAAAGGCCAGCCCGACGATCGCGATCCTCTCGTTCAGCTGTAGCGACGCGACGGGGGTCTGCATCGAGCCCGAGCAGATCGGCTTCGGCACGTTCGCCGGGGTGGGTCAGCCCGGTGAGCCGCACCTGCGCTTGATCCTGACGATCTCCAACCCGGTGGGGCTCCCATGAGCGGGCGTCGCGGGCTTCCCGCGGTCGTCGGCGTGCTGCTGGCCGCGGCGTTGGGAGCGGCTCCGCTCGCGGGGCAGTCTCTCTTGGCCGCGGGCGGGCTCGGTGCGACGATGGACCCGGTGGACGGCCGGGGTCGGGCGCTCGGCGCGGTCGGTCCTGGGCTGTTCGGCACCGCCGTGGTTCCCGGTGATCCGGGCGCGTCGCTCGACCTGACCATCCCGACGATCGCGTTCTCGTTCGAAAGCTCCTGGCTTTCGATCGATCAGGCAGGGGTCACCGGCGACAACCAGGGTAGCCGGGTCCCCGCGCTCGGGATCGCCTACCCGGTGCGCAGGTGGGGCATCCTCACGGTGACGTACGGCGGCGTGCTCGATCAGCGCTGGACGCTTGAGCGCGACCACACGCTTCCGCTCAACCAGGGCGGTGCCGACGTCGAGGTCAGGGACCGGTTCGTCTCCGACGGTGGAGTTGCCGCCATGCGGGTGGGATTCTCCCGCCGGCTGATCCCACAGATCGGGGTTGCCGCCGCCGTGGGGACGCTCACCGGTAGCGTGGTCCGTACCTACTCGCGGTCGTTCGACACCTTGACTGCGCCGGTTCCGGTCAAGCCGTTCACGTCGGGCGGCAAGTGGGGATACTCCGGCGTCACGGCCACGGCGGGCGTCGTCTTCGACTTCGCGCGCGTCGCTCGCGCGGCGGGCTCGGTCACCTGGTCCGGGGCCCTCGAAGCCGAGCCGCTCGACGGGAACGAGAGCCCGGGGAAGTCATACGACATGCCCGTGCAGGTGCGTGGCGGCGTTTCCGGAACGCTCGCGACCGGTCTCACCGCGGTCGTGAGCGGCTCGTGGGCGGATTGGTCGGCAACGACCGACGACCTGGACGACGCCGCGGTGCCGTCGGGCTCAGCGGTGACGCTCGGCGCCGGGCTCGAATGGGAAAGGATGTCGTTCCTCGGCCGACCCATGCCGCTCCGCTTCGGCTGGCACCGCGCCGAGCTTCCCTTCGCTTTCGACGACGAGAAGGCCATCGAGTCCTCGCTGGTGGGAGGCGCGGGATTGGCTCTCGTTCGGGCGGGCACGCTGCCTCTCGCCCAGATCGATCTCGCGGTCGAGCGCGGAAGCCGGACCTCCGGCTCGGTCACCGAGGACTATTGGCGCAGCACGGTGAGCCTGCGGCTGGCTGGGTTCTGACCCGGCGATGCGGGTCTACTTCCACACCTTCGGCTGCAAGGCCAACCAGTACGA
>CAMCNM010000268.1 GCA_945876015.1 Gemmatimonas phototrophica | reverse complement strand
AGGACGATTTCGGCGACCAGATCCGTCTGGGCGACGGCGACGAGGTGTCCGCGGTGGTTCATCCGGTCGCGCCCGAGTCCGACCTGTTCTACGAGTTTCGCCTCGCGGATTCGCTCACGATCTCTCTGGGCGGAAGCGGCGGCGACGTGAAGGTGAACGAGATCCAGGTGAGGCCGCGCGACGGCGGCATGCCCGGGTTCGTGGGCAGCGTGTTCATCGACCGGACGAGCGCCGCGATCGTGCGGATGACGTTCACGTTCACGCCCGCTTCGTATGTGGACGGCGAGCTGGACTACATCCGCATCTCGCTCGACAACTCGCTGTGGGAGGGGAAGTGGTGGCTCCCCTATCGTCAGGAGCTCGAGATCCGGCGCGAACTGCCGGCCCTCGACTTCCTGGTGGGGAGCGTGATTCGCGGGCGCTTCGAGATCGGCGACTACACGCTCAATCCGGAGCTCTCGCCTCAGTTGTTCGTGGGCAACCGCGTGACTCAGGTGACCGAGACGGAGCGCGAGAGCTATCCGTTCGCCGAGCCGCTCATCCCCGAAGCGGACGCGCTCGAGCTCTCGCCGACTCCCACGCTCGACGAGGTGCGCGCCCAGGCGCTCACCCTGATGAGGGGGCGCTATCTGAGCGGACTGGCTCGACTCCGTCTGTACCTCCCCACGGCGTCCGAGGTGTTCCGGTGGAATCGCGCCGAGGGGGCGGTCCTCGGATTCGGGCTCGCGTATCGTCCCACCGGCGGAATCACGATTCAGACGCGAGCCGGCTGGTCGTTCGGACGCGGCGAGCCGACCGCGGCGCTCGTGTTCACTGGAGGCGAGGTCCATGCCGGTACGGGTCTCAGGCTGACCCTGAACGAGCGTCGCGATCTCGGGCTCTTTCCGGGCGCTTCCGATGTGCTCAACACGCTCGCGGCGCTGACGACGGACCGCGATTGGACCGATCCGTGGTTCAGCTCGGGAGTCGAGGCGTTTCACACGGTCGGATCGATCTCGTCTCCGGTTCGTCTCGCTCTGCGATGGGACCGCGTGGAGTCGGGCGAGCTGAGCGTCGATCCCGAAGACGCCCGCGATTTCCGACCCGTGCGCGTGGTGGACGAAGGGGATCTGGCTTCCGCCGGAATGCGCGCCGACCTGGTTCTGACCGCGTCGACGCGTCTCTCGCTCGATGCGCGAGCGGGCAGACTCACCCCCGCTGATGGAGGCTCGGCGACTCGCGATGCCGTGTTCGTGGGCGGACTCTTTTGGGAGCGCGGTGGCGACGGCGCGTCGGGACGCCTGATCGCGCGTGCGGACGGCGGCGTCGCGGTGGGGGATGTGCTGCGCCAACACCTCTTCCTTCTGGGAGGAGCAGGCACGCTGCTGGGCCAACCGTACCGCGCGCAGGTCGGCGACCGATTCTGGCTGGCCAGCCTCGAGGGCAGCCGCGCGGACCTGGCGCCCTGGGTGACCTTCCGCGCGTTCGCCGCGGCGGGGAACGCGTGGCTCGGGGAAGGGGATTCGCGACTCGAGTTCGACCAGGGGGCGAGCGGCGATGCGGGAGTCCGTGCCTCCGTCGGTGGCGGAGTCGGGCTTCTCTGGGACGTCATCCATCTGGACATCGGCCGGGGGCTGGAGGGAGGGGAGTGGGAGCTGGTCGTCTCGGTGGACCGCCGATTCCAGGGATGGCTCTGAGCCTCCCTCGTGCTGTGAGCATGGCTGTGTTCCACCGCCCCAGCTCCCACCCCGCACTCAGCTAGTCCTCCGCGCCGACTCCGGCCGGCACTGCCTTCGGCGACAGCATCACGAGCTCGTGCACGGTGATCTCCGCGGTGGGGATCGTCACCCCGTCGCGCTCGAACGAATCGTACTCGACACGGCCCTCGATGTAGATGCGGTCGCCGGTCGAGACGTGATCCTCGACGAACTGCGCCAGGCGATTCCAGCACGTGAGCCGGTGCCAGTCGGTGCGCTCCTTGCCCTCCTCGCCCCCCGGGATCCGCCGGGTCGTAGCGAGCGAGAGGTGAGCGACCTTGGTGCCGTTCTGCGTCTGCTGCATGTCGGGCTCGCGCCCGACGTTGCCGATCAGCGTGATTCTGTTCACCGAGCGGGTCATTGACTCCTCCGGTTCCGATGTGGGAGCGGGAGGACTGCGGCCTCCCGGTGTCGGAAGGAGAATGCGGTCGAGAGTGGGGCGGGTGGATGGCGGAGAGGGACCGCCTGATCAGAGCTTCGAGGCCAGCAGGGTCGCGGCCGCAAACCGCATGACGTCGAGCGCCTCGCGCTTCGAGAGCCCCGCGACGTCCGAGAGCCACACGAACGCTTCGATGCCGGTGGACGCGGCGATGGCGAGAACGAGGCGCTCCAGTTCCTGAGCCGGCATCGTCTCCGCCAAGGGGGCCAACGCTTCCCCGATCCATTTGCGCCGCCTCCCCTGTCGCAGCACGAGGGGCTCTCCGCTGCGTTGTGTTTCCAACGACAAGCGGAGCATGGAGCGCAGAGGGATCTCGTTGTCCTCGATCTGACGCGCCATCTCTTCGAATACGATGGCGAAGCGTGCACCCACGTCCTTCGGCGGATCGTTCCCCAGGACGTGATAGCCGGGGCCGATCTCCGGGTGTGCCGCGATCAGCAACGCTTCCTGGGTCGGGAAGTATCGATACGCCGTGGTCCGCGAGACGACGGCCGCGCCCGCGGCGTCCTCGACTGACGGTGTCTCCCCGTTGGCCAGAAGCCGCCGAGCGGCCGCGATCAGCGCCTCGTATGTGCGCGCCTTCTGGGTGACCCGACCCACAGCTTGATATGGGACTGACATGCCGTTATGGCACAGCCATGCCACGATTCCAACAAGGGGAGTCGATGCCAGAGCCTCATTTCCATCACGTCCCGCGCGGAGCGGGCGAAACACTTTGGTTCGGAGGGGCCCACCAAACGATCAAAGCTCCGGGTGCATGGAGCGACAGGAAGTTCTCTCTGGTCGAGGTGGCGGCGCCCCGCGGCCGCGCGACCCCGCTTCACCGTGACCCGAGCGACGAGACGTTCTACCTGCTCGAAGGAACGATGCTGTTCTACATCGACGGAGTGGAGCGGGGGGCTACCGCGGGGGAGACGGTGACGTTGAGGAAAGGCGTCCCGCACGCGTTTCTCGTCACGTCCGACGT
>CAMCNM010000267.1 GCA_945876015.1 Gemmatimonas phototrophica | reverse complement strand
GAAACGGCACACGCGGCCGCAACAATGCGCAGACGACGCGCACGACGCCGCCGGATGCGGCCCGCGATCGGGTCCGGGAGGAGCATCGAGTCGAGCGCCTCGCCAACGCCCAATGCCGCACCGTGGGCGGCGAGAAACGGACCTGGCGTGTCACCCAGCGTGGGAAGCTCCTGTGGATCCGGCGCGGCCGCACCCGCAGGCGCGCGGCGCGCCGACTCGAGGCGTCCGCTGCCCACCTCGATGAGTCCAGATTCATCGGCACCAGCAGCGACTGCGAATAGCCCGTCTCGTCCCGACTTCCCCAGCAGTCGGGCGATGGAAACGGGCGTCGCCTCGGCGCTCTCCACCGGAGCCCAGTCCTCGAAAGCCCGAATCCAGCCCTCGAGCAGCTCGGCCTCGATGGCGAAGGCGAGGCTTCCGGCGCTAGCCAGCGAGATCACCAGGGGCTGGCCCTGAACCGGGAAGAAACGGTCGGGCTCGAGCATGAGCATGCGCCTGCGTTCGGAGGCGGGCGCCGGGGGCAGCTTCACTTGCTTCGGATACAGGAAACCGAGCCCCACGCTCAGCGCGATCCGGCCAACCGGTCCGATCTGCTCACGGAGGAACGGCACGACCTCATGGGGACGGGCCGGATCCCAGGCCGCCTCACAGGTCTTGCGAGGCGTCCGACCCCACCCGCCGAGCGCGACCACACGCACCACATCCGTCCCGAGTTCCACCCCGATGACGTCGATCACAGATCCCTCTCCCGCCACCGGATCAAGGTCAGCTCGCGGCCGACCACCGCGTAGACGGCCTGGATCTCGTGGGTGAAAGCGTGCCCCTGCTGCCAGCCACGGCTGACCACGAGAATGCGCGACGGCTCTTCCCGGAGCTCGCCCCCCGCGGCAGCGAGCACCGGCTCGGGGGCGGTCGCGCGGTTGATCGTACCGTCCCCGTCGACGGTCAGAAACTCGAACACCCGCTCCGCCAGCTCCGGAGGGACGCCGCGGATGAGGGTCAGCTCGTCGAGGCTCTGGAGCGGGCGGGGCCCCGGGTCATCCACATCGCCGCCGACGAACGCCCGGATCGCGGCGGCCACGCCCCTTGCCTCGACTGGATCCGTGAAGAAGGAGAGCAGAGCGGCGAGGGATTCAGCGCCTGCGGTATTGACGTCCAACCGGGAGCCCACGTCGATCAGAGCCACATCGGCGCGCCCATCACCGAGCGACAGATGGTCACCGGTCCCCAGCGCGCGGTCCAAGTGGTTCAAGTAATCGCGCAGTGTCTCCGCATCGATGGCGGTCGCGAGGCTATCCTCCAGGGTGGCCACCGCCAGCGTCACGCCGCTCTCCGCGGCGTACCTCGCCACCGCGAGCGCCCGGTAGTTGGAAGCCACCCGGGACGTCGATCGCGTGGCCAAGACCACTTCGGTGCTGATCGCTCCCAGGAAGACGATGAGCCAGAGCACGAGTATCAGAGCCGCCCCGCGCCGCTCCCTCACGGCACACCTTCCAGCGCGGCTTGCACTATGAGCGGCGTCATCGGAACGCCGCGCTCGGAGAGAAATTCGAGCGCGACCGCCGCCGGCACTCTCCCCGGAGCATCCCATTCATCGAGCCACGCGGGGTCCCCCGAGCGCACGAGTACCCGCGCGCTCAAGCCGCGCGCGCCCACCAGCAGGGCATCGATCGGCGCGCCCGTACCCGGGTTCACCGGGACCGCGACGAAGCGCACCCCCTCCTCCGACGGTGCGAGCGACACCGACCAGGTGGCCGAGGCGCCTGCGGGAGACGTGACGCCGCGGGAGAGGAAGCGCACGACATCGCTCGGTAAGCCCGCGTCGTTCGTCCGGTTCTCGATCTCGAAGAGCACGTCGTTCATCGCCGCGCCACCCCCCTCCGGAAGGTGACGGAGTGCGTCGAAGAGCATCGCGCGCACGACGATCTCGGCTCCCACCGTCGTTCGGTGGCGCTCGAGCCGCTCACTCGTATCGAGCCCCCCGCGCACGGTCGCGTACGCGAGCAGGGTCACGACGCTGGTCAGCACGACGGCGACCATGAGCTCGAGGAGGGTGAACCCGCCGCGCCGGTTCATGGCGCCCGCACCAAGCGGTGCAGGACGAACGTTCCGCCCCCCGGAAGCGTCACTGTCACCGTGACCAGTGCGACTCCGTCCTGGCCGGGCCACGGCTCGACGACGACGTCGCGGGCGAAGCCTCCTGAGCGGGCATCGAGAACCGTGGGGTCGACTGCGAAGGTTCCGAGCTTGGTCTCCTCCATCGAGGCTTCTGCATAACTGACGGCCTGCACCCAGACCTCGGCGTCCCGCGTCGAGCGCGAGGTGGTGCGGAACACGTCGAGGAAGCCCACGGCCGTAAGCCCCATGATCACCAGGGCCACCAGCGATTCGAGCAGCGTCACGAGTCTCGCCTACCTTGCGGGGATCAAGCGGCAGCGAACGGGATCGATGCTCTGGGCAGGCTCAGGCCCTCGTGTGCCGTCCAGCAGGCACTTCCCAAGGGGTGAGATCTGCAGGCGCATCGGAGACACGGGGGGATCGGCGAGGGTGCCGGATTCCCCTCCCCGGTCCGACACCCAGCGTCCGTCCGGTCCGAACGAGAGGGTGATGGTCTCCGCGCGGCGCAGCGCGGTGCGGCGCGCCGCATCGATGACTCGCTGCACGGCATCGTCCGGCTCGAGTGGGGGCGGAAGAAACGAAGGAACAACCAGGGCGGAGAGCAGCCCCAGGAGCACGATCACGACCACCATCTCGATCAGGGTGAGCCCGCGGCTCCGCCGCGCAGTCCCCGACGATGGGGCGAACGGCGGCGTGGGTGCGCTACCCGAGCGTGCGAAGAGTCTCACCGGAAAAAGGCCTGCAGGCCCTTGTGGCTGGCGTGACAAGGTAGGCTCGGAAGGTTGTGGGGAGCAACGACGGTGCTGGCGTCAGCGTCGGGCTTGTCAGGCGCTAGCTGGCTAGGGTAGTAATAGCCCCGGCCGTAGTTCCGCACTATGACTGCCAAGTCGGTGCGTTCGCCGAGCTGTTCGTTGAGCCGCCGCGAAAGCCAGGACGGCCAGGTCTGCTCGTCCGCGACGTTGTACCCGAAGGTCGTGCTGCCCCCGAGGACCACCACGAACAACGTGTCGGTGGCCCCGGGCCGGGACGGATCGACCG
>CAMCNM010000266.1 GCA_945876015.1 Gemmatimonas phototrophica | reverse complement strand
GAGGTCACGGCGATTCTCGTCTGGCTCGCGCCCGTTGAAGAGCGAGCCCTCGACTTTCCATCCCTTCCCGTAGATACCGCCGGTGACGACCCCGAACGAGATGTGCGTCGCGTCGAACCAGTGGTGGCTGATCGGCGCGAGAGGGTTGGTGAGCGCTGACGGACGGTGGGGAAAAGCCACGGGCCCGAGGGCCGGCTCGCCGGCCGGCCCGCCGTAGACCTGCAATGCCACACGGTCCGTGATCGGACGCTCGTACTTGACCGCAAGCTCCATGAAGAGGTCGTGCGGATGCTGCGCGTCGTGGATCGACTCGCCGTCGCACGTCTCACCCGTTTGAAGCAGGAGCGGATACCCGCAGCCCGGGATCGTGAACGGCTCCGCGCTCATCATGGCCCGGAACCCGAAATCGCCTCCCGCCCAGGGCCGCTGCGCCATTCCCATCAGCCAGTTGATGCTCCCGAACTGGCTGCTCACACGCCGGCTTCGCTGCTCGATGTACTGCACGAAGATGTTGCCGTGGAGCATCAGCTCCCACGAGCCGGACTGGGCGTGGACGGCCGCCATGGGGGTCGCGTCCGGGATCCACGAGGTTCCGGACCCGTCGCGATCACGGGAGATGCCGAGGGGGCCGGGCGCCATCATCCCCGGCATTGCAGACTCCGCCTCCGGGGCGACCTGGGCGGCGAGGCGCAGCGGGACCAGCAGCGCCAGAGACAGCACACGTCGCACGAGCCGACCCGTCATTTCTGTTCCCCTCGTTGGGTGTCGAGCCGCACCGCGCGGCCCGGCGGTTCCCGGAGCCGATCAATCCGGCCTCAGGATCGTGCGACAGCGGTGAATTGACCGTTAATCTTCCATGAAGCTGTCTTCATGAAGATCCGCGCTGCCTCGCCATGTTTATCGTGGGGGTGGTCGGGTCTGAGGGTCCCGGGCAAGACAGGGGTGGGATGCGCATCCTGGTGGTGGAGGACAATCGCAAGGTCGCGAGCTTCCTCGGCAAGGGTCTCCGCGAGGAGGGCTATGCCGTGGACGTCGCCCTCGACGGGGCAGACGGCGGCATGAAGGCGCGCGCCCACGATTACGATCTTCTGCTTCTCGACGTGATGCTTCCGGGGAAGTCTGGTCTCGAGATCGTGCGCGAGGTGCGCGCGAAAGAGATCTCCGTTCCGATCCTGCTCCTGACCGCGCGGGACAGCCAGGCGGACGTGGTGCTCGGGCTGGACGCGGGGGCCGACGACTATCTGACGAAGCCCTTCGGGTTCGACGAGCTTCTGGCGCGTATCCGGGCGCTGTTGCGCAGGGGCGGCGCCCGCCGCGCGGACGTGCTCACCTACGCGGACGTTGAGCTGGACCGCGTGAAGCACATTGCCCACCGGGGTGAAGAGAAGCTCGATCTCACCCCGAAGGAGTTCCAGCTCCTCGAGTTCCTCATGCTCAACCCGGAGCGGGTCGTTCGCCGGACCGAGCTGCTCGAGAAGGTCTGGGATCTCAGCTTCGATCCGATGAGCAATGTGGTGGACGTGCACGTCGCGCACCTGCGGCAGAAGCTCCGCGCGAGCGGCGCATCCGCGCTCCTCCATACGGTCCGGGGCGTGGGCTACCTCTTCCAGCGGGACGAGCCCGCATGACCCGCTCGTTCCGGTTCCATCTCGCTGCACGGTTTACCGCCGCGATGGCGGTGGCTGTCGCTGTCATCGCGATCACCAGCTTCCTCGCCTTCCGGGCGTTCCTGGACCGGGAGCTGAACGTCAGCATTCTGGAAGTGGCCTCGATCCAGGGTGCGGCGGTCACCGACTCGCCCTCCGGGGGCATGCATTTTCACGAGTGGGAGCTGAGTCCCGGCGAGGCGGAGTCCGTGCGGGATCTCATCCGATATGCCCAGATCTGGAGCGAGTCGGGAGAGAGCCTGCTCCGCAGTCGCTTCGTCACGGAGGATCTGCCGCTCGACCGGGAGGCGCTGGCCGAAGCGGGCCGGAGCGCGCTCGTATGGCGGGAGCAGACCTTCGCGGGGGCGCCGATCCGGTCGCTCTTCTATCCGCTGTCGGGCTTCGGCGCGGCCCACGCGAGCCATGTGATCCAGGTCGCGGCGCCGCTCAGCGGACGGAACGACCTGATGAGGCGGGTCGCTTTCTTCTTCGCTCTGCTTTCGGTGGTGGTGACGTCCGCCTCGTTCGGGGGAAGCTGGTGGCTGGCCGGCCGAGCGGTGCGCCCGATCCACGAGGTGATCGACCAGGCGGAAGGAATCGGGTCCGGATCGCTCGATCGTCGGATCAGCGCCTACGCCGATACGCAGGAGCTCCATCGGCTCGTCGCGGTCCTCAATACGATGCTCGACCGGATCGAGCACTCGTTCCACGCGCAGCAGCGGTTCGCGGCCGATGCCAGCCACGAGCTGCGCTCTCCACTCACGGCGCTGCGCGGCGAGATCGAGCTCGCGGTGCGCCGCGAGCGCTCGCCCGAGGAGTATCGCCGGGTTCTGGAGAGCAGCCTGGAGGAGATCGTGCGGCTCTCCCGGATCACGGAAGACCTTCTGATGCTCGCACGGCTCGACGCGGGTGGCCTGCGCGGCACGTCAACTCCCGCGGATGTCGGGCGCGTCGCGGATCAGGTGGTGGATCGCCTGCGTGGCCGGGCCGAAGCCAAGCAGATCGACCTGAAGGTTCACGCGGAGGTTTCGAAAGCGGCGGCGATCGACCCGGGTTTTCTCTGGCCGATCGTCTGGAATCTCACCGACAACGCGCTCAAGTTCACACCGGTCGGGGGATCCGTGCGGATCGAGGTTCTCACCGTCGATCAGAATCTCGAGATCTCCGTGAGCGACACCGGCCCCGGCCTGGGTGGAGATCCCGCGCGCCTCTTCGACCGGTTCGTGAAGTCGGATGCGGCCCGAACCCCCGGGGCAGACACGTCGGGCACGGGCCTTGGTCTCGCGATCGTGAAGTCGATCGCGGAGGGATGTGGGGGAGGCGTGGATGCATCCAGCAGCAGCGGCGGCGCCTGCATCCGCGTTCTGATCCCGACGGACAGGGGAGGCGTCGCCGCCTGAATCCGCGGTGGGGGGACTTACATCCCTCCCATCATCGATCCGTGCATCTCCATCAGTCGGCTCATGCGCCCGCGGTGAAGAGCCATGAAAGACTCCATCTCCGCCGCCGACATCCCGGACAGAAGTGGTCCCGGTTTTCTGAACAGGTAGGATA
>CAMCNM010000265.1 GCA_945876015.1 Gemmatimonas phototrophica | reverse complement strand
CGTCCAGCGCGCGCTCCGAGCGGCACACGACGATGTCGGGCTGGATTCCGATCTCCATCAGCTCGCGCACCGAGTGCTGCGTCGGCTTGGTCTTGAGCTCGCCCGCGGCGGCGACGTACGGCACCAGGGTGAGGTGGATGAAGATGACGTGCTCGCGCCCCACGTCCTGGCGGAACTGACGGATCGCCTCGAGGAAGGGCAGGCTCTCGATGTCGCCGACCGTGCCCCCGATCTCGGTGATCACGACGTCCTTCCCTGCCGAGAGGCGCCGGATGGCGCCCTTGATCTCGTCGGTGATGTGCGGGATCACCTGGACCGTCGATCCGAGGTAGTCGCCGCGGCGCTCCTTGTTGATGACGTTCTGGTAGATGCGCCCGCTCGTGATGTTGTTGTCCTGGGACAGCGAGCGATCGATGAAGCGCTCGTAGTGGCCCAGGTCGAGGTCGGTCTCGGCACCATCGTCGGTGACGTAGACCTCCCCGTGCTGGAAGGGCGACATCGTCCCAGGGTCCACGTTGATGTACGGGTCGAACTTCTGGAGCGTCACCTCCAGACCCCGTTCCTTGAGAAGGCGACCCAGCGAGGCCGCGGCGATCCCCTTGCCCAGGGACGAGACCACGCCTCCGGTGACGAACACGTACTTGGTCGGGCGCTCTTTTGTCATCAGCTCTTCAGCCGTGGGTGACGAAGGGTTGTGCGTGGCCCATCGCGATCAGGTGCTCCTCCAGCCGTGCCACATCCGCCGGTGTGTCCACTCCGGCATCGGCGGATCCGACCACCGCCACGCCGATGCGCACCCCCGCCTCGAGCGGGCGGAGCTGCTCCAGCCTCTCCAACCGCTCCAGCGGTGAGGGAGGCAGCGCCACCCACGCGGAGAGCGCGCCCTGCGTGTACGCGTAGATCCCGATGTGCCGCAGGAACGGCTCGCGCCCCATCTCGTCGTGGGTCGGCTTGTCGTCGCGCTTGTACGGGATCTGCGCGCGCGAAAAGTAGAGGGCACGGCCGTTCTCGGCGCGCGCCACCTTCACGACCGAGGGATCCTTGCGCGCCTCGTCGTCCACGAGCGGCGTGGCGCACGTACCCACCTCCCAGCCCTCGTCGCGCACCAGCGCGATCGCCGCGGAGAGATGGTGCTCCTCGAGCAGCGGCTCGTCGCCCTGAATGTTCGCCACGATGTGGAACCCGCGGTACTCCTCGCGCGCGGCGACTTCCCCGACGCGGTCCGTGCCGGACGGGTGCGCCGCGGACGTCATCACGACCGGTGCTCCTAACGCGCGGCAGACGTCCGCCACCTCGTTGGAGTCGGTGGCGACCACCGCATGGTCGAGGGACGACATCCGCTCGACGCGGCGCCATACCCACTCGATGAGGGGGCGGCCGAGAATGGGGTAGAGCGGTTTTTTGGGGAGCCGAGTGGAGGCGAGCCTGGCGGGGACGATGCCCAGGACACCTTTTCTCACGAGCCCTCGCCTGAGACGGCGACGGGCCCCGGATCGGGACGCGCGGAAGACATCACCACGTCCGTAAACGTACTCGCGGATCGGACGGGGGGTCAAGCCAGCAGGTCGCGGAGGCCGCGGGGATCAGACGTTGAGGAAGTTCTTCAGGAGGGCGTCGCCGTGCTCGCCGAACAGCGATTCAGGATGGAACTGGACGCCGAACACCGGGAATTTCCGGTGGCGAAGCGCCTGCACCTCATCCTTCTCGGTGGGAAGATCGGTCCAGGCGATCGCCTCGAGCTCGGCCGGGAGCGCACCGGGATCGGTCACAAGCGAGTGGTATCGCGCCACCGTGAACGGCGACGGGATCCCAGCCAGCAGGCCCGCCCCGCCGTGGCGCACCGGTGCGGTCTTTCCGTGCATGACGCGCTTCGCCCGCACGGTCTTTCCCCCGAAGGCCTCTCCGATTGCCTGGTGGCCCAGGCAAACGCCGAGCGTCGGAATTTCGGGGCCCAGGGTGCGGATCAGCTCGACGCTCACGCCTGCCTCGGTCGGCGTGCACGGGCCCGGCGAAACCACGATTCGGGTCGGCGCGAGGGCGCGGATCTCCGCCACGCTCTTCTCGTCGTTCCTGACCACGAACGGATCCGCGCCCAGAGCCCCGAGGGCCTGGACGAGGTTGAACGTGAACGAATCGTAGTTGTCGAGAACGAGGATCACGGGAGGGGGCCGTGGCGTAGGTTAAGAGGAATAGTCTAACCCTACCCATGGGATCCGTCAGGAGCCGGTTTGTTCAAGCGCTGCCTCGTCTGCAACACCCCCTTCCCCGACAACCAGATCCTGGAGCGGTTTCCGACCGGGGATTGGGTCGCGTTCGACCCGGGCCGCGCGCGCCTCTGGGCCGTGTGCCGGGCGTGCCGGCGCTGGTCGCTCGCGCCGATCGAAGAGCGATGGGAGGCGCTCGAGGAGCTGGAGAAGACGGTCCGCGACAAGGGCCGGCTCCTCTCCCAGACCGACAACATCGCCCTCTTCCGGGTGGGCCCGCTCGAGATCGTGCGGGTCGGGCGGGCCGAGCTGACCGAAGAAGCGTGGTGGCGCTACGGGCGCGAGCTCACATCGCGCCGGGAGCATTACAGGAAGCTCGCTCTCGTCGGGGCACTCGGGACGGGAGGATTGATCATGGGAGGGATCGCTACCGGCGGCGTGAGCATGGTCGGGACGTATGGGATGTGGGGGCAGGCGCCCGAGTGGCTGACCTCCGGCGCACGCTGGCTCCGTTTCGGCAGCGCCGCGTGGCGAGGCAGCGACGAGTGCGCATACTGCGGATACGAGTTCAAGGTCGTGCGCTTCCGGGATCGCCGGGCGCTTCTCCTCGTGCCGGGACAGGAGGAGGGCACGACCGACATCGTCCGGCGCTGCCCCAAGTGTGGCCACTACGAGGACGGCGGCCTCCGCTTGAGCGGTGCTTCCGGGGAACGCGTGCTCCGCCGCGTGCTCGCGTTCAACCACAACAAAGGTGCGACCGAGCGCGAGGTGAAGTCGGCCACGCGTCTGATCGAAGAGGCCGGCTCGCCCAGCGCGCTCGCGCGCATCCTCATCCAGAGCGGGCGACGCCTCGGATACATCCAGCGCACGGGTGCGCTCGGACTCGAGATCGCGGCCAACGAACACGCCGAGCAGCGCCTCCTCGAGCTCGAGTTGGTCGAGCTCGAGGCCACCTGGAGGGAGGAAGAGGAGCTGGCCGGGATCGTGGACGACGAGCTG
>CAMCNM010000264.1 GCA_945876015.1 Gemmatimonas phototrophica | reverse complement strand
CCGTGGCGAAGGCCGCCGACGGCGTGGTGGTGGGGTCGGCGTTGATCACGAAGATGGGGAAGGAAGGGGTGGCGGGCGCCGCCGCTTTCCTGAGCGACCTGCGCCGGGGGATGGACCGGGCGAACGACTGAACCAGAGCGGAGGAGATTCCATGCATCGGCCGAGACGTCGTCATTCCCCGGGTTTCGTCGCGCTGCTCTTCTCCGCGCTCCTCGCAGTCCCCGCTTCGCCCGTCGCCGCGCAGGACGAATCGGCCGTGGCGCGCGTGTTGGACGACTTCCACGACGCGGCCTCGAAGGCGGACTTCGACCGGTACTTCGGCCACTTCGCGCGGGACGGCATCTTCCTCGGGACGGACGGGACCGAGCGCTCGACCGTGGCCGAGTTCAAGGAGTACTCGCGACCCTACTTCGGGCCCGGCGGCGGCTGGACGTATCGGCCGCGGAACCGCCACGTGAGCTTCACCCCGGACGGCCGCACGGCGTTCTTCGACGAGCTGCTCGACAACGACGGCCTGGGCGAGACCCGCGGCTCGGGCGTGCTCATCCGCGAGGACGACCGTTGGAAGGTGGCGCAGTACAACCTCTCGATCCCGGTTCCGAACGCGCTCGCCGACCAGGTGGTAGGGCTGATCCGCGCGCGGAAGTGCTGAGCGCGGGCTCCTAGCTTTCGCGGAGCCGCACCTCGACCGCCGGGTCGGGCTCGACGAACAAGGTCTTCACGCGCTCTACCACGACCTGCCCCGGCGGCGATTTACGCGGCTTGCGCACGTACTTCCGTCGCGTCCAGTCCACCGGAACGGTGCCCGAGCTGCGCGCCTTCGAGGCGAGGGCGGCCAGGACCGCGGCCTCGGCCAGATCGCGCGCCGGCGGGTTTCCCTCTCCGGTCCAGCGCAGGACCACGTGCGCCCCCGCGGCGTGGCGCGCGTGCAGCCACACGTCGTCGGGCGCGGCGTGGTGGAACGTGAGGTCGTCGTTGTGCTTGGCGCCACGCCCGACCCTGATCTCGATCCCGCCGGAGCTCCGGTACGTGCGGTAGGGAAGGGAGGGTGCCGTCTCGCGCCCCGATTCCTCGGCGACCGCGGGGAGCTCCGCGCGGACCGCCTCGGCGCTCAGCTCCCCGCGCGACGCTGCGCCCACCAGCGCGTCGAGCCTGCGCGCTTCCTTCTCCGCCTTGGACACCATGGCGGGCAGCCGCTCGCGGGCTCGCTCGGCGCGGGCGGCCCGCTCGTAGTACCGCGAGGCGTTTTCGTTCGGCGGCAGCTTCGAGTCGAGCGCGACGTCGACGGCGACGCCCTCGAAGTCGATCAGCGAGACGCTGTCCCGGCCGCGCACGACTTCGCCGATGCGCGCGAGGATGAGATCGCCCGTGCCGCGGAGCGCGACCGGATCGGGCGCTTCCGCGAGCTCGCGCTGGAGCGACTCCACGCGGGCCCACGCGTGTACGCCCCGCTCGCGCAGCGCGTCGATCAGCCCCTTCGGGATCGGCGACGCCGCGGCGAGGTCGCCGGCTCCGCGCGCGAACCCGTCCAGCAGGGTGGGGACGCTCTCCTCGTCCGCGCTCGCGAGCGGGAGAGGGTACGGCTGGAGGCCGCCCGCCGTGGTCCGCATGAGCACGGGAGCGCTCGCGCGCCGGGCCAGCGCCACCTCCACCAGCTCGCGCCAGAGGGCGTGTCCGTCCGCCAGCGCGCGCTCTCCAGCCGATCCGTCCTCGCGCGCCGCGGCGCCCAGGATCGCGTCGGCGTTGAGCGGGGAGGTCCACGCGTACGTCGCGAGCAGCGCACGACGGCGCAGACCGGCCTCCACGGCGAGCAGCCGCTCGGTCCAGCGCTCGAGCGTGACCTCGCCGTCGGCGCCTTCGCGTTGCGAGAGGGGCGGCGGCGTCCACGGGTAGCCGACGCGGGGGGCGCGGTCGCCGTCGAGCTCGACCAGGACGTGGCGCACTATCCCTTCGCCCTGTTCGGGGTTCTCGACCACCACCGCGTTCCATCGGCCGGTGACCCACTCGATCACGACGTCCACCGCCGGCGGCGAGCCGCGCGACTTGAGCACGGTGAGGCGGAGTACGCGATCGTCGGTGAGGGCGCGCGCCTGCTTGACCCGGCCGGCCAGCGGCCGATCGCCCGGCTCGGGCTCGGTGGGATCATGCCAGGTGACTCCGCCCGTTGCGGGGTGGAGCGCGAACCGCAGGGTGCCCTCGCGGAACAGGAGGGAGAGGCTGCGCCCCGGGCGGTCGAGCCTGAGCGCGCGCAGCCGCGCGCCCTCGAGGCGTTGCTCGAGCTCCTGGGCGAGGGCCGCGACCAGCACGGCGTCGAAGGCGAGGGGCATGGCCCAGTATAGCGGCGGGCAAATCCGGGCGCGTGCGCCCGCCCGGATCGGATCCGGCGTGCGAGCCGCGGAACCGCTTCCCGTGACATGGGGTTCCCTCCGTGTCCGAGTTTCCCCAGCCCTTCCGACCCCCCCACCGTTGTCCACCGAGAGCGGAACCGCGAAGGGCCGGCCCACCGTGCGACGCTTCGGCGAGATGAAGCGCCGCGGGGAGCGGATCGTGATGCTGACCGCGTACGACGCGCTCTTCGCTCGCGTACTCGAGGAGGAGGGCATCGATCTGATCCTGGTTGGCGATTCGCTGAGCAATGTCGTGCTCGGCTACGACTCGACCCTGCCGGTCACGCTCGAGCAGATGATGCATCATGCTGGCGCGGTGCGACGTGGGGCGCCCCGCTCGTTCATCGTGATGGACCTCCCGTTCCTTTCCTATCAGGTCTCGATCGACGAGACGATCCGGAACGCGGGGCGCGTGCTCAAGGAGACGGGCGTCCAGGCGGTGAAGCTCGAGGGCGGGGATCCGCGCACGTGCTCGATGGTCGAAGCGCTCGTGACCGCGGGCATCCCGGTGATGGGGCATCTGGGGCTCCGCCCGCAGTCGATCCACGCGATCGGCGGCTACCGCGTGCAGGGCCGGGACGAGAAGGGGGCGGTCGAGCTCGCCGAGCAGGCGACCCGGCTCGAGCAGGCGGGCGTGTTCTCGATCGTGCTCGAGCTGGTGACGGCCGACCTGGCGGAGCAGGTCACGCGCTCGGTGCAGGTCCCGACCATCGGCATCGGCTCGGGCGTGGGCTGTGACGGCCAGGTGCTCGTCCTCTACGACGCGCTCGGCTTGAACGGCGGATTCCATCCGCGCTTCCTCAAGCAGTTCGCCGACCT
>CAMCNM010000263.1 GCA_945876015.1 Gemmatimonas phototrophica | reverse complement strand
CCTGCACTACACGTATCAGGAAGGGGAAGGGGGCATCGCGGAGGCGCTGGGGCTGGCCGAGCACTTCGCCGACGGCGAGCCGATCGCGGTGATTCTCGGCGACAACATTTTCCAGGACCCGATCGCGCCCGCCGTGCGCGCCTACGAGCGGGCCGGGAAGGGCGCGATGGTGCTGCTCAAGGAAGTGGACGATCCCGAGCGCTTCGGTGTCGCGGAGATCGAGAGCGGAAGGATCGTTCGCATCGTCGAGAAGCCCAAAGCGCCCAGGAGCCGCCTCGCGGTCACGGGCTGTTACTTCTACGACGCCCGCGTGTTCGAGATCATCCATGGCCTCGCGCCTTCGGTGCGCGGCGAGCTCGAGATCACCGACGTCAACAACCGGTTTCTCGAGTGGGGCGAGCTCCAGCACCACATGCTCGAGGGCTGGTGGACCGATGCGGGCACGGTCCCCTCGCTCTACCGCGCGGCTGGATTCGTTGCTCGCGAGAAGTCAAATCCGGTGCTCCGTCCCCCGCATCTGCTCCTGAACGGGGCCGACGGAGAGGACTGAGGCCGGTGCGAAGGATTCTCGTCACCGGTGGGGCGGGCTTCATCGGTTCCAACCTCGTTCGCCTGCTCCTGGCCGAGCGCGACGACGTCGAGGTCGTGAACCTCGACCTCCTGACATACGCGGGGAATCTCGCCAACCTGCGCGACGTGGGTCCTTCCCGGTACACCTTCATCCACGGCGACGTGTGTGACGCGGATGTCGTGCGGCGCGCGCTCGTGGGTGTTGACGCGGTGATGCACCTCGCGGCCGAGACCCACGTGGACCGCTCGATCCAGGGTGGTGCGCCGTTCGTGCGGACCAACGTGCTCGGCACGCACACGATGCTGGCGACGGCTCTCGAGGTCGGAGTGCGTCGCTTCCTGCACTGCTCCACGGACGAGGTCTACGGCGAGCTGCCGTGGCAGGATCCCGACGCTCCGGGGCCGCGCGAGCGATTCACCGAGGAAACGCCGATGGATCCTCGGTCTCCGTACTCGGCCTCGAAGGCAGGCTCGGACCATTTCGCGTTGGCGTTCCATCGCACCCACGGCATGGACGTCGTGGTGACCCGGTGCTCGAACAACTACGGTCCGTTCCAGTTTCCCGAGAAGCTGATCCCCCTGTGCGTCACGAACGCGCTCGAGGATCGTCCGCTTCCCGTGTACGGGGACGGGCTCAACGTGCGCGACTGGATCCATGTCGAGGACCACTGCCGCGGCATGATCGCCGCGCTCGAGGGTGGGACCGCCGGGCGGATCTACAATTTCGGGGGCGACGCCGAGCGGACGAATCTCCAGGTCGTGCGGCGGATCCTGTCGGCGCTGGAGAAGGGTGAGGACCGGATCCAGTTCGTGCGCGACCGACCGGGACACGACCGGCGCTACGCGGTGGATTCGGCCCGCGCCCGCGCCGAGCTCGGGTGGGCGCCCTTGGTCACGTTCGAGCAGGGGCTGGACGAGACAGTGGCCTGGTACGACAAAAACCGCGAGTGGTGGCGCGCGGTTCGTGCCTAGCGCCCGGGCGAGGGCACCCAGAACGTCCGCGCCGAGAACGACAGGTTCGTCTCCCGAAAGGATGGGGGGTAGTTCACGCCGTCCATGCCGATGAAGCTGCGGTTCTTCCGTCGGCTGTACGCGGCTTCCCACTGTACTCTCAGTCCGCCCCTCCGCTCCTCCCCCGTCAGCCCGACCGTGAGCTCCAGGTCGTGGCCGAGGAAGCTGTATTTGGACGCAAAGCGCTCGTAGTAGGTGTCCTCGTCGCGGCGAATCCGCTCCAGATAGAAGCCGAGCGTTCGAGCCGACCCGAGTCGATCGATGGCGAGGTACTGCGCATCCGATCCCGACCCGATCGCGGCGCCGAGGAGCTGGCCCTGATTGGTGTGACCCTGCGGGGTCTGACCGTGCAGGTAGAAACGATTTCGCCCGCTGCCGCCCCTTGAGAGGAAGGTCGGTGACGACGACTCCAGGTGGACCAGTTCGCCAGAGACCCGCAGGAGGGTAGCTCCCTGCACGACCTTTTCGAAGCCGAACAGATACGCCTGAGTGTGGTCGGGCTCGGTGAGCAGGTCCTGAATGTCCGCCCAGTAGTCGTCACGAGCCCATTCCACGTAGAAGTCCGCGTCGCTCTCGACCAGTCGCCAATGTGCCTCCACCGAGAGGAGGCCGTTTCCCTTCGTGTGCTCCAATTCTCCATTGAAGGAGAAGGTATAAAGGTTCAGGAATCGGCTGGCGGATTCATCCCATCGGTTGTGCTGGACGCCGGCCACCCCCAGGGAGAGGCCGGGCATGATCCGTGGCCGAAACTCGAAGAAGAAGCCGGTGAAGAGGCGATGGTCGTTGCTCGAGACCGTATCGAACTGAGCCGATTCATCGAGCCGACCCCAGAGCAGATCGACGTCGAGATCGCCGATGCCGATGTCTACCGCGCGGTTGGTGCCCAGCCGCAGGTTGGCGAAGCCCGGGGCCGTATTCCCCACCAGAATTGGATACCGCCGTGCGGGTCCCCACCAGAGGTTCTCGGTCGAGAGCGCCAACTCAGCGGGTCCGGCCGAGAGGGCGATCACGCTCTGGCCGACCGACACGGTCCAGAACCCCCCGAGCCGCGGCTGCTGCGGCCAGTCGATGTTGGCGTTTCCATAGGGATACTTGAGATCCGGGCCGGCGAGGCGGAACGACCGATTCTCCTGAAACGCCACGGTCGGGTCGAGCACGATGCGCAGGTGGTTCCTCTGGAAACCCAATCCGCCAGCCACCGCGGTCGAGAGACCCCGTCCCGTCCAGAGCGCGCCATCGTTGTGGTCGTACGCCCAGGCGCTGCGGTAGCGCACGAGAGCAGTGGCCGGGACGAGCCCTATTCCCGCGCCGAGCCCCAAGCCACATCCCGTCGTGAGGATCTCGGCGCCCGTCCGGAGCGCCGGGTCGGGACCGGGAAGGGGGAGCCGCGGACCGTCCAGGAAAGGTCGGCATTCCTGGTCCTGCCCGCGCAGTCCGGCAGGTGCTCCTATCACGACGATGAGGGCCGCCAATGGCCAGCGGGTGAACCGGGCTCGAATCATGGCAGGGAGGATATCCCCAAACCGTTGCGGCACAAAGCGGGGTGAGTCCCAGGGCTAGTTGAAAAACAGGTGGTGCCGCGGTACCAGAGTGTTGAGTCCCGGCAAGGATCTCTCACTCTTTCCCACGG
>CAMCNM010000262.1 GCA_945876015.1 Gemmatimonas phototrophica | reverse complement strand
CCGGCGTCTCCACGATCGCACTCGTCGGGATCCACAGATCCCCTTGCCGCTCTCGGTCCCTGCGCATTCCCATGGCCATGCGTCAATTTACAATTTCCCACTCACCGCCGCAGCCATCACAGCGCCTGGTTTTACCACGGGCAGCTAGGACCTCCGCCGCCCCGATGCTCTTCGGGTGTCTGGTCGCGTGCCTGCTCGCGCTCGCTCCCCGCCCAGCGGTCGGGCAGGGCCGCGCGGCGCCCGCCGCGGTCCGCGAGCTCCCCGCGCTGTCCGACTCGGCCTGGGGTGCGCTCGTGCTCTCGCTCTCCGAGGAGGGCGGGTTCTTCGACACCGACAACCTGATCTCGAACGAGCGCTCCTACCTGCACGTGCTGGGTCCGCTCCGCACGATGCAGGGTGGCGCCTACATCGGCGTGGGGCCGGATCAGAGCCTCTCCTATCTGGCCGCGGCGCGGCCGGTGGTCGCCTTCATCATCGACATCCGGCGCGACAACCTCCTGCACCACCTGCTGCTGCGCTCGCTGTTCGCGCTCTCGTCCAACCGGGCGGAATACCTCGCCCGCCTGCACGGGCGCGCGCTCCCCGAGAACCCGCGCGCATGGGACGACCGGACCATCGCGGACATCATCGCCCGCGTGGAGTCGCAGCCGATCGATGCCGCCGCGGTCCGCCGCACGCGCCAGGCGATCGATTCGCTCGTGCGCGCGCTCCCGCTGCCGATCAGCGCGGCCGACATCGCCACGATCGAACGGTTCCATCAGGCGTTCATCGATCAAGGTCCAGCGCTCCGCTTCAACACGTTCGGACGCGCGCCCCAAGCGTATTATCCGACCTTCTCGGACCTGCTCGTCGAGACCGACATGAGCGGTCGGCAGGGTAGCTTCCTCGTGCGCGAGCAGGACTTCCGCTGGGTGAAGCAGCTCGAGGCGAAGAACCTGGTGGTGCCCGTAGTGGGCGACCTGTCCGGACCCACCGCAGTGAAGGCGATCGGGCGCTGGCTTTCCGACCGGGGCGTGGGCGTGAGCCAGTACTACACGTCGAACGTCGAGGACTACGTCTGGCGGGACGGGAACTATCGGGCTTTCACCGCCAATACCCGCGCGCTTCCGTGGACGCCGGACGGCGTGATCATCCGCAGCTACTTCAACCGCGGCAGCCGGGTCCCTGGTCTGGTGGCCAAGGAGGGATATGGAAGCACGCAGCTGCTGCAGCCCGCCGCGGCGTTTCTCCGCGCGGCGGAGGTGGTCACGCAGGCTGGGCGCCCCACATACGAAGCCGTGATCACCGCGGGGTTCATCCCGCTCCGCTGACCCGCCCGAGGCGCATCGCCAGCGGCCATCGCACCTGTCGCAGGCCGGATGGGGCCCGACACGATCGAGGTCGCGTCGGCGGTGGGCCGACTCACGAAGGCCGCTTTCTCCGCCGCGGGTGACGACAAGCGCGCGGAGCGCGTGGTCGAGATCCTGAATCGCGCCCGCACCGATCTGGAGGCCGTGCGATGAGCCCGGCCATCGTAATCCTCATCCTCGGCATCTTCGCGATCCGGACGTTCTCCCTTCGGAGCCGGTCCCGGTAGCGGCACGGGCACTCGCCCCTGCTGGAGGAGAAGGTGACCAGACTCGAGGCGCAGGTCGCCGACCTCCAGGAGCAGATCGAGCAGGACCGCGCCGCGCTCTCCCGTCTCGATGAAGAGCGTGATTTCCTGAAAAAGCTCTACCCTTCGAACGAGGCCCACGCGGTTTCCTGACGGGCCCCCGGCGCCGGCACCCGGTGGGGGATACTTTTTACCGGAGCCACCCGTACCCGCGCGACCCTTCTTGTCTCGATTGGACGGGGGAACGAACCGGCGCCCTGTGGCATTATAGGATCCACGACCTGCCAGTCCCACTCGGAGGAGCCATGCTGATCAGGAAGCCGCGCGCGGGAGAGGGCGATATCCCCTCTTCGGAGATCACACCCTACGAGGTCTACCTCGATCGGCGCCGATTCATCGCGCAGAGCGTGACGTTGGCGGGCGCGGCCGCGTTCGTGCCGAGCATCCTGGGCGCGTCGGAGTCGCGGCAGCAGTCGGAAGAGCTGACCTCGTTCGAGGACATCACCCACTACAACAACTTCTACGAATTCGGCACCTCCAAGGAGGATCCAGCCCAGTACTCCGGATCGTTCAAGCCGAAGCCCTGGTCCGTTCAGATCGCGGGCGAGTGCGGCAATCCCGGCACGTTCGCGCTCGAGGACTTTCTCAAGGGCCACGAGGTGGTCGAGCCGGTCTACCGGATGCGCTGCGTCGAAGCGTGGTCGATGGTGATTCCGTGGCGCGGCGTTCGGCTTCGTGACGTGCTGATCAAAGCGCAGCCCACGGGGAACGCGAAGTTCATCAAGATGACCTCGGTGCTGCGGCCCGAGGAGATGCTCGGGCAGCGCCACCAGGTGATCCCGTTCCCGTATGTCGAGGGGCTCCGTCTCGATGAGGCGCTCAACGAGATGACCCTCCTCGCCACTGGGCTCTACGGGAAGGATCTCCTCAACCAGAACGGTGCGCCGCTTCGTCTGGTGACTCCGTGGAAGTACGGCTTCAAGGGCGTCAAGTCGATCGTGAAGATCGAGTTCACGCAGGAGATGCCGGAGAACACCTGGCAGGTCATGGCTGCGAACGAGTACGGGTTCTACGCGAACGTGAACCCCGACGTCGATCACCCGCGCTGGAGTCAGGCGCGCGAGCGCCGCATCGGTGAGTTCACGCGCCGGCCCACGCTTATGTTCAACGGCTACACCGAGCAGGTGGCCCACATGTACAAGGGGATGGATCTGACCAGGTGGTACTGAAGCGACGGATCCTCGTCCTCAAGACGGGACTCTGGATCCTTGGTTTCACCCCGATCTTCTGGGCGCCTTACCGGTTCTTTCTGGGTGACGGCCTCGGGCCCGACCCCATCGCCGATCTCCAGCTCTGGGGCGGCGCCACCTCGCTGACCGCGCTGCTCGTCAGCCTCGCCGTTACGCCCACCCGCAGGCTCACGGGGTGGAACGACCTGCAGAAGGCGCGCCGCCTGATCGGGTTGTTCGCGTTCTTCTACGTCACCCTGCACTGCCTCATCTGGATCGGCCTCGACCAGACGTTCGACTGGGAGTACATCCTGGAGGATCTCTACAAGCGGCCGTACATCCTGATCGGGTTCTCGGGATTCGTCCTGATGATTCCGCTCGCGCTCACCTCG
>CAMCNM010000261.1 GCA_945876015.1 Gemmatimonas phototrophica | reverse complement strand
ACGGATCGGCGGATCTCAAGCACGTGCTGGCCGTCGCGCGGACGATCGGCCAGGCCATGGACGGCGAGCGGATCGTGATCACGAAGAGCACGGTGCCGGTCGGTACCGCAGCCCGAGTCCGCGCCGCGATCGAGGCGGAGACGGATCATCCGGTCCACGTTTGCTCCAACCCGGAGTTCCTCAAGGAAGGCGCCGCGGTCGAGGACTTCATGAAGCCGGACCGCGTCGTGCTGGGTGTGGACGATCCGGCAGCCGCGGAGGTCCTGCGGGGCATCTACGAGCCGTTCGTGCGGACCGGACACCAGATCATGATCATGGACGTGGCGTCGGCCGAGATCACCAAGTACGCCGCCAACTCCATGCTCGCGACGCGCATCAGCTTCATGAACATGATCGCGCGCCTGTGCGAGGCCACCGGTGCCGACATCAATCAGGTGCGGGTCGGGATCGGATCGGATGCGCGGATCGGGCAGAGCTTTCTGTTTCCGGGGATTGGCTACGGCGGTAGTTGTTTTCCGAAAGACGTCAAAGCGCTCAGCCGCACGCTCGCCGAGATGAATCTGGACGCTTCCATCCTGGAAGCCGTCGATGCGCTCAACGAGACCCAGAAATCGACGCTGCTCGACCGCATCGTCCGGCGGTTCGGTGAGGATCTCTCCGGGCGCACCTTCGCGGTCTGGGGTCTGGCGTTCAAGCCGAACACGGACGACATGCGCGAGGCGCCGAGCCTGGTTGCGATTGAAGGGCTGCTCGCGCGGGGCGCACGCGTGGTGGCGCACGACCCGGCGGCCATGGACGAAGCGCGTCATTCGTTCGGCGATCGGATTGAGTACCGAGAGCGCAACTACGACACCCTCGAGGGGGCGGACGGGCTCGTCATTCACACCGAGTGGCATCCCTACCGCCGTCCCGATTTCACCCGCATGCTGGAGCTCATGAAAGAGCCCGTGGTGTTCGACGGCCGGAACCTGTACTCGCGCGAGCAGATGGCCGAGCTCGGGTTCGAGTACCATTCGATCGGGCGGCGTCCCGTCGGTCCCTCCGGAGAGAAGCGATGAGGATCCTGATTACGGGCGGCGCGGGCTTCCTGGGCTCGCACTTGGTTGACCGGTTCATCGCGGAAGGCCACGACGTGATCGCGGTGGACAACTTCATCACGGGCAGCCCCGACAACATCGCCCATCTGATGGGCAACCCGCGCTTCAGCTTCATCCAGCTCGACGTCACGAACTACATCTACGTCGAGGGCAAGCTCGACGGCGTGCTCCATTTCGCGTCTCCGGCCAGCCCGGTGGACTACCTCGAGCTGCCCATCCCGACGCTCAAGGTCGGGAGCCTCGGCACGCACAAGACGCTAGGCCTCGCGAAGGCGAAGGGCGCGCGGTACCTGCTGGCATCCACCTCCGAGGTGTACGGCGATCCGCTCGTGCACCCGCAGCCCGAGACGTACTGGGGCAACGTCAATCCGGTGGGTCCGAGGGGGGTCTACGACGAGGCCAAGCGCTTCGCCGAGGCGCTGGTGATGGCCTATCACCGCTACCACGGCGTGGACGTGCGCATCGTTCGGATCTTCAACACGTACGGCCCGCGCATGCGGCCGGCCGACGGAAGGGTGGTCTCGAACTTCATCGTCCAAGCGCTCCGCGGCGAGCCGCTCACGATCTACGGTGACGGATCGCAGACTCGCTCCTTCACGTACGTGGAGGACGAGGTGGAGGGGATCTACCGGCTGTTCATGTCGGATCGGGTGGACCCCACCAACATCGGCAACCCGGTCGAGTTCACGGTCGCCCAACTGGCCCAGGCCGTTCTCGAGGAAACCGGGAGCGCCTCAAAGCTGGACCGCCGGCCCCTTCCCACCGACGACCCGAAGGTCCGCCAGCCCGACATCACGGTGGCCCGCCGGGTTCTCGGGTGGGAGCCGGCGATCCCCCTGCGGGAAGGCCTGCGCAAGACGATCCCCTACTTCCGGCGGCTGGTGGAGGAGAACGATGCCGGCGCCCGGGTGCTCGGGAATCAGGGCTAGAAACCCCACCCCTCCTTCCGTGTACCTAGAAGAAATGCGCATCCGCCTACCGAAACTGCTCGCTTTGGCCCTCGTCGCCCTGCTGGTGGGCTGCCATACCGCCGACCCCTATGGTGGGCTCGAGGTAGGCGACCTGTACGCGCTCGCGGTGAAGGAATTCGACGCGGGGAACTACGAAAAGGCCCAACAGGCGATCGACCGCCTCTTCGTTGCCTTCCCGAACTACGAGCGCGCTCCTGAGGCCCAGCTGATGCTGGCGGAGACCTACGTCCGCCGCGAGCAGTACATCACCGCGCAAGCCGAGTTCATGCGGTTCATCGACCGGTATCCGACCAACCCGGCCGCCTCGGACGCGGCGCTCAGAAGGTGCCGCGCGGCTTCCGCGCAGTCGCCCAGCGTGCAGCGCGATCAAAAGCTCACCGAGGACGCGGTCGTGCAGTGCTCGAACGTGGTCAGCGACTATCCGGGCACGGCCGCGGCGACCGAAGCCGGCGCGGTCGCGAATGCGATGACCCTCAAGCTCGCCGAGAAGCTCTACTCCGTGGGGGACTACTACTACCGGCGGAAGTACTACGAGTCATCCATCACGTACTTCCAGATGATCGAAGACGATTACGCGGACACGCCGTGGGCCCCGAAGGCGCTCCTCGGCATCATGAATGCGTACGAGAAGATCGGCTATCAGGACCTGGTGGACGAGACGCGCCAGAAGATCCTCGACGCCTATCCTACCTCGGAGGAGGCACGGGGCCTCGCGGACACCGGCGCGACGCCGGCCGCGGCTCTCGGTAGCGTCGTGCGGTGATCCCCGCGCAAAGCGCACACGCGCCAGCTCGGTTGGGAATCCTCGGGGGGACGTTCGATCCGCCGCATCTAGGTCACCTGATCGTGGCCCGGGACGCGGCCGAAGCCCTCGAGCTGGACCGGGTCCTGCTCGTGCTCGCGGCGCGACCTCCCCTGAAGAGTCGGGCGACCACCCCCGCGGAGCTTCGGCTGCAGATGTTGGAAGCCGCGCTTGCGGACGACCCCGTGCTCGAGGCGTCGGATCTCGAGATGCGGCGCGAGGGCCCGTCGTTCACGGTCGATACGCTGGCCGAGCTCCGGGCCCTGTATCCGGACACCGAGTTGGTCCTTCTGATCGGCGCCGACCAGTGGCGTCAGCTCGCGTCGTGGAAGGATCCGGTCGGGATCGC
>CAMCNM010000260.1 GCA_945876015.1 Gemmatimonas phototrophica | reverse complement strand
GTGAGCGACGCCGAGCGGTTCGACCTCGCCGAGCCGATCCCGGGGCCCACGGTGGAGCGCATGCAGCGGCTGGCAAAGGAGCTCGGCATCGTGCTGATCGTACCGATCTTCGAGCGGCGCGCGGCCGGCGTCTACCACAACTCGGCCGCCGTCATTGATGCCGACGGCACGATGCTGGGCGTCTACCGGAAGATGCACATCCCGGACGACCCGCTCTACTACGAGAAGTACTACTTCACGCCGGGCGAGATCTACCAGCACGGCGAAAGCCCGGAGAAGACCGGGTTCCGCACCTTCGACACCCGATACGGACGAATCGCGGTGCTGATCTGTTGGGATCAGTGGTATCCCGAAGCAGCGCGCATCGCCACGCTGATGGGGGCGCAGGTGCTGTTCTATCCCACCGCGATCGGCTGGCACCCGAGCGAGAAGGAGGAGTGGGGTGCCGCCCAGGCCGATGCGTGGCGCACCATCCAACGGGGCCACGCGATCGCCAACGGCGTGTACGTGGCCGCGGCTAACCGGGTCGGGTTCGAGGAGGAAGCCGGCACGGGCGGGATCGAGTTCTTCGGCCACTCGTTCATCTGCGATCCGTTCGGCAAGGTGCTCGCGGAGGCGGGAACCGACCCCGCCGTGCTGGTCGCCGAGTGCGATCCGGCCCACATCGAGTACACGCGCCGAAACTGGCCCTTCCTGCGGGACCGGCGGATCGACGCGTACGGCCCGATCCTGAGCCGCTGGCTCGGGTGAGCCGCGCTCCGACCCGGCGCTGGCCAGCCGAGTGGGAGCGCCACGACGCCACATGGCTCGGCTGGCCTCACCACCATCCCGACTGGCCGGGCAAGTTCGAAGCGATCCCCTGGGTGTTCGCGGAGATCGTGCGCGCCCTCCATGGCTACGAGCGGGTGGAGATCGTGTGCGACTCGGAGCCGGTGCGCGAGGACGCCCTCCGTTGCCTGACCGCTCACGGCGTGGACCTCTCCCGTTGTGGGATCCACCTGGTCCCCACCGATCGCGTGTGGCTGCGCGACTCCGGACCGACCGGTGTGTACGGCCCGCGCGGCTTCGAGTGGATCCGTTGGGCGTTCAACGCCTGGTCCAAGTACGACAACTTCCGGAAGGACGAGCACGTGGCGCAGGCGGTGGCCGATCTTTCGGGTCATCCTTCGATCACGGCGCTCCGCCCGGACGGCGACGGGCGGCTCGTCCTCGAGGGCGGTGGGATCGAGACGGACGGCGCCGGTACCCTGCTCGTCACCGAGGAGTGGCTGCTCTCCGATTCCCAGGTGCGCAATCCGGGACTCTCGGCCGCCGACTACGAGCGCGCATTCGAGGACCATCTCGGCATCACGCGCACGATCTGGCTTGGAGAGGGCGCGGTAGGTGACGACACGCACGGCCACATCGACGACATCGCGCGCTTCGTGGCCGCGCGGACCGTGCTGCTCGCCCATGAGCCGGACCCGGCGGACGAGAACCATCGGCGGTCGGCGGACAACCTTCGTCGCCTGGAGCTCGCCGGGCTCCGCGTCGTCACGCTTCCGTTCCCGCGGCCGGTGATGATGGAGGGAGAGCGTCTGCCGGCGAGCTACGCCAACTTCTACATCGCCAACGGCGTGGTGATCGTGCCGACGTTCAACGATCCGAACGATCGCGTCGCGCTGGGAATCATCGCCTGGGTCTTCCCCGATCGTGACGTGATCGGGATCCACTCGGTGGATCTGATCTGGGGGCTGGGCTCGCTCCACTGCCTGACCCAGCAGCAGCCGGCGGCCCGGAGCGTCTAGCGGGCGGCGGGCGCCCGATCAGAACACGCGGCGCTTCAGCTGGCTGATCGTGAACTTCGCCGTGCTCGCGACCGCCATCACGGTCATCACGCCGGCCTGAACGGGATCGGTGACCACGAGGTCGGCCGCGTCGGGCACGCTGCCGGCCATGTTGAGGCTCACCACCAGCAGACCCTGCGCGCGCACCTCGCGCACCGCCTTTTCGATCTCCCCGCCCATCAGCGATCCCGCGAGCACGAGCGCGCACGCGCGCGGGAGGCGCGCCACGCCGCGCACCGCATCCGCCAGTTGAGCCTCCCCGACCAGCGGAATCGTGTCCACGGAGATCCGTTCTCCCCGAATGTTGTGGCGATCCGCCTCGGAGACCGCGCCCAGGGCGACCTGCCCGACCTGCGCGCCGCCGCCCATGATGATGATGCGCTTCCCGTAGATCGCGTCGAGGGTCTTCACCAGCTCGGCGTTCATCACGATCTCGAGCGCCTTGAGCTCCTCGAAGAGCCCCTCGGCGTCATCCACCTCGTCGATCTCGAAGAAGGTACGGGCCTCGCCCGCCACCTCGGCCAGGATCTCGACCGAGGTGATGTTGCCCCCTCGCCTCGCGATCACGCCGGTGAGCTGCCAGAGAATTCCGACACCCTCGCCGGTCACGACCATGATCCCGAACTTTTCCGCCATTTGCTCCTCGATGCGCGCCCTGTTCGTGACGAATTTCGCCCGCGTGAGGCTACCCGGGGACTTCCGGGGTGGCAAGGAGTCCGCCTAGGCCAGGCCGCAGCGTCCGGAGCGTATCCAGGATCAGGTCGAGCTTCAGCTCCGTGTAGACGCACCCACCGAGGTGATCAGCACTGGAGCAGCACCTTTCCGGCGGTCGCCCGCGACTCGAGAAGTCGGTGGGCCTCGCCCGCCTGCTCGAGAGGTAGGACACGATCGATCCGTACGGACAGCCATCCGTCCGCGATCCAGGCGAACACCTTCCCCGCCCGAGACAACAGCTCCGTCCGGTCGGCGACGTGGTGCGCCAGAGCCGGCCGGGTGAAGAAAAGCGAGCCCTTCTTGTTGAGCGCGGCGGGCTCGATCGACGGCACCGGACCGCTCGACTGTCCGAACAACACCATCATCCCGCGCGGCCGCAGGGAGTCGAGGCTGTCCGCGAATGTCGTTTTCCCTACGGAGTCGTAGACGACATCCACGCCCTTGCCGCCGTTCGCCCGGCGCGCGGCATCCTTGAAGCTCGCCTGCGTGTAGAGGACGACCTCGTCGGCGCCGGCGGCCAGAGAGAGCGCGGCCTTCTCCTCCGTCGATACGGTTCCGATCACGGACGCGCCGTGCTTCTTCGCCATCTGCGTGAGAAGGAGGCCCACGCCGCCGGCCGCCGCGTGCACCAGGGCGACGTGACCCTTCCTGAGTGGAAATGTGCTGTGGGTCAGGTACTGGGCGGTCATCCCCTGGAGCA
>CAMCNM010000259.1 GCA_945876015.1 Gemmatimonas phototrophica | reverse complement strand
CGGGAGGCGAAACGGCTCCAGCCGGTCGTCGCCGAGGTCAACCGCCAGTTCGCGGCGCTGGCCTCGCTCACGGACGACCAGCTGCGCGGGAAGACCGAGGAGTTCCGGGAGCGGATCCGCGCGGAGATCGGTGAGCTCCAGGGCCGCGCCTCGGCTCTGCGCGACGAGAAGCGGAAGTCCGAGGATCCGAGCGACCGCGAACGCCTTTCGCTGGAGATCTCGGGGATCGAGAAGGAAGTGCTGGCCGTGGTCGAGGAGGTGCTCGACGAGATCCTCCCCGAGGCCTACGCGGTGGTGAAAGAGACCTGCCGGCGGCTGGTGGGGCAGGAGGTGATGGTCACCGGCCATCCGCTGCGCTGGGACATGGTCCCGTACGACGTGCAGGTCATCGGGGCGATCGCGCTGCACGACGGGAAGGTCGCGGAGATGGCCACCGGGGAAGGGAAGACCCTGGTCGCGACCATGCCGCTCTACCTGAACGCGCTGGCGGAGCGCGGCTCGCACCTGGTCACCGTGAATTCCTACCTGGCCCAACGCGACGCCGAGTGGATGGGGCACATCTACCGCTTCCTCGAGCTCACGGTGGACGTCATCGACCTGCACGAGCCCGGCTCACCCTCGCGCCGCGAGGCCTACCGGGCCGACATCACGTACGGCACCAACAACGAGTTCGGCTTCGACTACCTGCGTGACAACATGGTGCACACGCTCGAGCAGCGCGTGCAGCGCGGGCATCACTTCGCGATCATCGACGAGGTGGACTCGATCCTGATCGACGAGGCGCGCACGCCGCTCATCATCTCGGGCGCGGTGGGCCGCGACACCTCGACGCCGTTCAACCAGTACAACCCGCTCGTCCGGAATCTCTTCAACAAGCAGCAGCGGCTCACCAACGAGCTGATCGGCGAGGCGGAGAAGGATCTCGCCGCGAAACGCGAGGACGAGGCCGGCGAGAAGATGCTGGCCGTGCAGCGCGGCACGCCCAAGCACAACAAGCTGCTCAAGATGTTCGCGGAGGACCCGGGGCTGCAGAAGCTCGTGCAGAAGGTCGAAGCCGACTACATGCGCGAGAAGCGCCTGTACGAGATCGACGAGATGCTCTACTTCGCCATGGACGAGAAGGGGCACAACGTGCACCTCTCGGACAAGGGCCTGGACGAGCTCTCCCCGAACGATCCCGATGCGTTCACCGTGCCGGATCTGTCCGAGGAGATGGGCCGGATCGAGAAGGACGAGTCCTACGCGGCCGACGAGCGGCGCGCGCGCATCCAGGCGATCGAGTCCGAGTATGCGGACAAGAGCCAGAAGATCCACGTCATCCACCAGCTCCTGAAGGCCTACGCGCTCTACCAGAAAGACGAGAAGTACATCGTCGCCGAGGACGGCCAGATCGTCATCGTGGACGAGTTCACCGGCCGCCAGATGGCGGGGCGGCGCTGGGGCGACGGGCTGCACCAGGCGGTGGAGGCGAAGGAGGGCGTGGAGGTGAGGGGCGAGACCCAGACGCTCGCCACCATCACCATCCAGAACTACTTCCGGATGTACGACAAGCTGGGCGGCATGACCGGTACGGCCGAGACCGAGGAGAACGAGTTCCACCAGATCTACGATCTGGACGTGATGGTGATCCCGACCAACCGGGCCATCGTCCGGGACGACCGCGACGACCTGATCTTCCGCACCAAGCGGGAGAAGTACGTCGCGATCCTCGACGAGATCGAGCGTCTCCACAAGATGGAGCTGCCCGTTCTGGTCGGTACCACCAACGTGGACGTCTCCGAGACCCTCTCGCGCATGCTCAAGCGGCGCGGGATCACGCACAACGTGCTGAACGCGAAGCAGCACAAGCGCGAGTCCGAGGTCGTGGCCGAGGCCGGCAGGCCCGGGGCGGTCACGATCGCGACGAACATGGCCGGCCGCGGAACCGACATCAAGCTGGGCGCGGGCGTCACGCAGCCGCGCACCACCGGGTGGGCGAAGGCGAAAGGCCTCGCCGTCGAGGAGATGCAGCCGGTCGATCCCACCCACTACGACGAGAAGGCCAAGGAGCGTCCGGACGACCACGTGCTCGAGCTTGGCGGGCTCCACATCCTGGGCTCCGAGCGGCACGAGTCGCGGCGCATCGACCGGCAGCTGCGCGGCCGCTCCGGCCGGCAGGGCGATCCGGGCGAGACGCAGTTCTTCCTGTCGCTCGAGGACGACCTGATGCGACTGTTCGGGTCGGACCGCATCGCGACCGCGATGGAGCGCATGGGCGCCGAGGAAGGCGAGGTGATCACCCACGGGCTCGTGACGCGCTCCATCGAGCGCGCGCAGAAGCGCGTGGAGCTGAACAACTTCGAGTCCCGCAAGCGGCTGCTCGACTACGACGACGTCATGAACCAGCAGCGCGAGGTCATCTACGACCTCCGTCTGTTCGCGCTCGAGGGGGGCGAGGACCTCAAGGCCGAGATCTGGGAGATGATCGAGCACGCGCTGCGCACCGCGGTGGCGGAGTACGTCCCCGAGGAAAGCAGCGGCGACGAGTGGGACCTGGCGGGACTGCGCCAGCGCCTGTTGCTCGACTTCTTCGTCCTGGTCGATCAGCTCCCCCAGGAGAACGGCGGGGCGGACGTACGGGATGCCGACGAGCTGGCCGACCGCGTCATCACGGCCGGGCGGGCCGCGTTCAACCGGAAGCTCGAGGGCTTCGGGGAATTCGCCGAGCGGGTGATGAACTTCGTGCTCCTCAGCACGATCGACGACAAGTGGAAGGACCATCTGTACGACCTCGATCACCTGAAGACTTCGATCAGCTTCCGCAGTTGGGGTCAGAAGGACCCGCTGGTCGAGTACAAGCAGGACGCCTACGAGATGTTCGTCGGCATGATGACGGATCTGCGGAAGTCGGTGACCCAGAACTTCTTCCGGGCGCAGATCGGAGCCCCGCCTCAGCCGCGCCAGAAGCTGGTGCTGTCGGGGCCGTCGGACACGCCCGAGACGGCAGCGGCTCCGGCCGCGGGGCAGCGCCAGGAGGCGGTCGAGGAAGCTCCGCGCGTGGACGATCTGGGCGTATCGCGCAGGGCGCGCGTGGCGGAGAACGCGCCGGTGATGGGCGGTCCCCTCGGGGCTAGACCCGCCGGCCCGGATCCTCGCACGCTCGCCACAAACCGCGACGAGGACCGGCCCAAGGCACCGGCTACCTCGGCGGTCGGGCCGGGGCGGAACGATCCGTGTCCGTGTGGCAGCGGGAAGAAGTACAAGAAGTGCCATGGAACAGTGAGCTGACGAGATGAGC
>CAMCNM010000258.1 GCA_945876015.1 Gemmatimonas phototrophica | reverse complement strand
CGCCTTGCAGAACTCGGTCCCGCCTAAGCACTCCGCCTCGCTCAGGTCCGTGCCCACCGCGGTGGCGCCGAGCACGAGGCCCATCCAGCCCACCGTCGCGCCGGCGGACCAGTCCATGTAGTCCGGGGTGCCGAACGCGGCGTTGTCGTCGATTCCCTGCTTCCCGACCGTGCCGGTCAGCGCCAGCGTCGTGTTGGGAATCGGGACTCCCAGGTTGCCGCCGAAGTAGACGGCCGTGCCCGACCCTAAGAAAAAGTCAGGCGAATAGGCGACCTTGGCCCCGAGGCTGAAATTCGGGAACGCGTGGCTCGCACCCAGAGCGAACTCCAGGAAGGTGTATTCCAGGTCCGAATCGCTTCCCGGGTAGGTGTACCACACCGCGCCCAGATCGAGCGCGAGCGGTCCGAGAGCCGGGCGAATGCCGGCCAACAAGTCGAGCTCGGTGTGGCCGCCATCCGCGGCCGCGACCAGCGTGGGCGACTCGCCGAAGTTGATGCTCGAGCCCCAGATCCCGGCGTAGATCCCGGAGGGTGCAGCCATGTTGATCCCGGCCTGGATCGCGGGATCGTTCTGCGACTGGCTGATCCCGCGGAACGTATAGTTGCTCACCAGCGCGGCGGTCGGGGTGAAACTCACGCTCGCGTCCTGGGCCGTCACCGGACCGACCAGGGCGAGGGCCGCGAAGGCCGACCCGAACAACAGTGCTGCTCTCATCTTCCCCTCCTGTAGTGTGGACTCTGCCATCAGCGAATCTTGGAAGCGTAGGCAGCTTTGAGCGCCGACCTTCGCCCGTTCCGTATATCGACCGGTGAACCTTATTCTGTTAGGCCCGTGGCGTCAAGTATGTGCTTTTGTTAGTCCGGTTACAAGTTTGTAGCCCGTCTCTGTCGGAACCGGGCATGCTTGGCGGCGGTAGCCAGGTCATGGCCCAGACGCATACCGCCCCCGACCAGGTGAATCCGGAGAAGCCCGCCTCAGCGCCCGACATCGCCGTGATCTCGGTTTCGATCGATCTCGGTGCCGGACGGCGCGGCGTGGACATGGGTCCGTCGGCGATTCGTATCGCCGGACTGAACTCGCTGCTCGAGGATCTCGGCTACGACGTCCAGGAGGTGGGGACGATCAACGCCGCGGATCCCGAAACAATGGAGCCGGGCGAGACGCGAGCGCGGTACCTCGACGAGATCACCGAGGTCTGCAATCGCTCGTTCGCGCTGGTGCAGAAGAGCCTGAACGATGGAGCCCTTCCGCTCATTCTCGGTGGCGACCACTCACTCTCGATCGGAACGGTCTCCGCGGTCGCGGCGCATTATGCCAAGAGCGAGGAAGGGATCGGCCTGATCTGGGTGGACGCGCACACGGACATGAACACGCCCGAGACGACGCCGAGCGGCAACGTGCACGGCATGTCGCTTGCGATCCTGACCGGCATGGGCGGGCCCGAGCATCTGCAGCAGATGGCGGGCTTCAGCCCGGCGGTTCACCCCGGCAACGTCTGCGTTCTGGGCGCGCGCGACATCGATCCACCCGAGCGGGAGATCGTGAAGGATTCGGGGATCAGGGTGTACACGATGGCCGAGATCGACGAGCGTGGCATGGCGGCGTGCATGGACGAAGCGATCACGCGCGTGACCAGCGGGACCGCCGGCTTTCATCTCTCGTTCGATCTCGACGGTCTCGACCCGATGATCGCGCCCGGCGTGGGAACGCCGGTGGCGGGTGGGCTCACCTACCGCGAGGCGCACCTGATCTGCGAAAAGGTGGCGCGCACCGAGAAGCTGGTGAGCCTCGAGGTGGTGGAGCTAAACCCCGTGCTGGACGCGGAGAATCGGACCGGCCGCCTCGCGATCGGGCTGATGGCGAGCGCGCTGGGTAAGACGATTCTCTAGGTGACGAACTCTTCACGGGCGGGGTGGACGGGATGACGAGCGAAGGCGCGCGCAGCGGGTTCAGCCACTTCTTCTTGAATGTGCTCCGGATCGGGGCTGCCCTGCTCTTCATGCAGCACGGCGCGCAGAAGCTGTTCGGTTTGCTGGGATCCGCCGGCGGGGCGGAGTTTCTGAGCCGAGTCTGGTTCGCGGGGGTGCTCGAGCTTTGGGGTGGGCTGTTGATCGTTCTGGGGTTCTGCACGCGACCGATCGCGTTCGTCCTCGCCGGTGAGATGGCGGTGGCCTACCTGACCAGCCATATGCCAAACGGATTCTTCCCGGTGGTGAACCGCGGGGAGCTCGCGCTGCTCTTCATGCTGATCTGGTCCTTCATCGCGGCGAACGGAGGAGGCGGGTTCAGCCTCGACGGACTGATCGCTAGCCGGCGGCGCGGGAGCACCGCCGGCTAGCCCGGTCGTCTAGAGCCGCGCGGAGTCCGCCACGCAGTGCTCGTCGTAGGCCTTCTTGAGATCGTCCGCGATCTGCTGCGGGAAGCGGCCCTGGATCTGATGCCGCTCGAGCATCCATACCAGCTCGCCGCCACGGAAGAGAGCCACCGCGGGGGACGACGGCGGATATCCGGTGATGTATTCCCGGGCCTTCTCGGTAGCGTCCATGTCCTGACCCGCGAACACCGTGGTGAGCACCTCCGGCTTGTTCGCGTTCTGGAGCGACATCTGGATCGCCGGACGCGCCGCGCCAGCCGCGCAGCCGCACATCGAATTGACGACCAGAAGCGTCGTCCGCTTCTCGCCGCCCAGAACCGCGTCCACCTCGTCCGCGGTCTTCATTTCCTTGAAGCCGATGCGCCGAAGGTCCTCGCGCAAGGGTGCGATCATCATTTCGGGGTAAGGCATCCTCAGGTCTCCTGCATGGGAAAGGGCCGTGGACCCAGGGAACTATACCCCCTCCGGGCAGGGGGGTGCCGTGAACCTGGCCGCCACTCAGAGGGGTACGCGCACCCAGGAGGAAGCCATGAAGACATTGAAGAACTGGGCGATCGTCGCGACCCTCGCTGCGCTCGGCTGTGCGCCCCCGGCAGACCAGAACGAACCGGGCGCCGCACAGGTGTCGAGCGAACCGGCCGCGCCGGCGCTCGACCTCACGCCCCTCGCGCCCGGCGACACGGTGCCGGGCCTGCCGTCTTGGACGCGCGCCGATTGGGACGTCCTTGAGAGGACGGTCGAGTGGGCGCTCGAGAACAGGGTGGACACGCTTCCGATCGGTGCCCGCATCGTGCGCATCGGCGAGACGTTCGTCGGCGCGCCCTACGTTCCGGGGACGCTCGACCCTGCGGGCCCGGAGCGGCTGATCATCAACCTGCGCGAGTTCGACTGCGTCACGTTCGTCGAGAAC
>CAMCNM010000257.1 GCA_945876015.1 Gemmatimonas phototrophica | reverse complement strand
TCCGTGCTCCTGGACCAGCGCCATCACCGAGCGCGCATAGTCGGGCGCCCGTTCCACGCTCCCCGCGCACACGCAGCTCCACTTCACGTGCTTGAGCCGCGCGAGTGCCTTCACCAGCACGTCCTGTCCCTTTCGTGGCACGACGGTGCCCACGCAGAGCAGTCGCGGAGCCGCGCCCGCCCCGGGTCCGGCCGCCGGTCGCGCCGGCTCAGTTCCCGGCGGTACCGAGCGCACACGCGTCGGCGGGACCCCGAACGCCGCCATCCGCCCCGCCGTGTAGGCGCTCGTGCAGACCACACCCGAGCAGGCCGCCAGCGCCTCGCTTTCGAGTCGCTCGAACAGCTCCCGCTTTTCGGGGTCGAGCCCGGTCTCGTCGGCGAGCGGATGGTGGACGAGCGCCAGCAGCTTGAGTCGCGGCGCGTGATCGCGGATCGGCTTGGGGAGCGCGCCCATCGCTAGCCCGTCGATGATCACGCGGGTCCCGTCCATGAGCGACGCGAGCGCGCGGTGCAGGGTGTCCTGCGCGGTCTCGTCCGCGCTCGGGAACTCGCCCCGCAGGCTGTGCACGACCACGGTCCAGCCGAGCCGCTCGAGCCCCGACACCATGCGCGCGTCGTAAAGATAGCCGCCGGTCCGCTGCTCGAGCGGACCTGGGATGATCAGATGGAGCTCTTCTGGCTTCACACCGGTCCTTCGTAGCCGCCCCACGCCACGTGCGACTCGTGCAGCTTCACGCTCACGGTCGCGAGGCCGAGCGCACCCTCACCCATCATGCCCGCGTGGATCGCTTCCCGCAGCCGCTCGTAGATCGCCTTCGCGAGGAACTCGGTCGTCGTGTTCTTTCCCTTGAACGCGGGGTTCTCGTCGAGGTTTGTGTAGTTCAGGTCCTTGAGCGCCGCCTTGAGCTGGTCGCTCGCGAGCCCGATGTCCACGACCAGACCGTCGGCGTCGAGCTCCGTGCGGCGGAACGTCGCGTCCACCACGTAGGTCGCGCCGTGGAGCTTCTGCGCGGGTCCGAACGTCTCGCCCTGGAAGGAGTGGGCGATCATGAAGTGATCCCGCACGTTCAGGCTGTACAAGGTCGCGTCCTCACGGTTGGGGATAGCAGATACGATGGCACAACACGCCGCTCGCGTTCGAGCTCAGCTTCGCCATGATTTCGGGCAACGTCTCGAACGGCGACTCGCCGGTGATGAGCGCATCGAGGCGCGCATCCTTGAGCAGCTCGAGCGCGAGCGCGAGGCGGCGCCCGTGGGTCCAGCGCGGCGCCTGAGCCGACGGGATCTGTCCGACCTGGCTGCTCTTGAGCGTGAGCCGCCTCGAGTGGAACGCTTCGCCCAGCGGCAGCGGAACGATCCGGCTGCCGTACCAGCTCATCTCGATCACGGTCGCCTCGTTGCCCGCGGCCGCGAGCGCGCTCACGAGCCCCTCCGGGTTGCCGCTGGCGTGGAAGACCAGGTCTGCGTCGGCGCCATGGGGCGCCGCCTGGAAATCCTCGAGGCCGAGCCTGGTCGCCGCCCCCCGGCGCGACGGATCCACGTCCACCACGCTCACGTGGGTTCCGGGGATCTGCCGGCAGAGCCAGGCGATCAGGAGGCCCACCACTCCGGCCCCGATCACCAGGATCCGGTCGCCCGCGTTCGGGCGGCCGTCCCAGACCCCGTTGATCGCCGTCTCCATGTTGGCGGCCAGCACCGCCCGCTCCGGGGGGACGCCCTCGGGAATCAGCGTGACCGCGGAGGCCGGAACGGTGTACAAATCCTGGTGTGGGAAGAGGCAGAACACCTTCCGGCCGGCCAGGTCGCCCGCCAGTACCTCGCCGACGCTGCAATAACCATATTTTACGGGTCCGGGAAAGTCGCCCTCCTGGAAGGGGGCGCGCATCGTCCGGACCTGCGTTTTCGGAACTTCACCGCGAAAAACCAGTGATTCCGTGCCCCGGCTGATGCCCGAGTAGAGCGCGCGCACGAGGACGTGATCGGCTGGGCGGGGTGCGAGCTCCGCGTTGACGATCTCCCCCTGGCCCGGCGCCCGAACCCAGAACTGTCGAGCGATCAACGCTTTCTCCACGAACGTCTCCATGATCACAGAGCAGCAGCCACCGGTCAGACGCGGCCCGTCGATCTCCCGATCGATGCGGCCCGGTCGCGATCTGGCCATCGGGGGGCTTTTCGCCCTCATCGTTGCCGCTGCAACCTGCTGGCTGCTGGGCGTTCCGACCAGCCATGTGGCCGAAACCGCCGCCCTGTACGGGGTCGTGGCGTTCCGCATCCTGCGCCGGCTGCCCCTGGTTCAGACGCCCGAGGCCGGCCCGGGAATCGGGCTCGCCAACCGGGTCACGCTGGCGCGAGCCACCCTGGTGATGCCCGTGGCCGCGCTCGTCTTCCAGCCCGGAATGCTCGTCCTCCAGCGGACCTATTGGTGGATCATCGGGCTCTCGATCGTCGCGCTGGCGCTGGATTTCCTGGATGGGCGGGTCGCGCGGATGACCGGGACGTCGTCCGCGTTCGGTGCGCGCTTCGACATGGAGCTGGACGCGTTCCTGCTGCTCGCGCTCTCCGTGATCGTCTGGCAGAGCGGCAAGGTCGGCCCCTGGGTGATCCTGGTCGGGGCGCTGCGCTACCTGTTCGTGGGCTCGGCGCAGGTCTGGCCCTCGCTCGATGGGGCGCTCCCGCCCAGTTGGCGCCGGAAGGCCGTGTGCGTGGTGCAGGGGGTCGCGCTGCTGGTATGTCTGGCGCCGATCATCCCCGCCGCGCTTGCTGGCGTCGTCGCCGCGGTCGCGCTCGTGACCCTCAGCTACTCGTTCGCCGTGGACGTCAGGTGGCTCGCCTCAAATCCCGCGCCGGCTCAGTAGCACTCCGCAGTGGGTGCAGAACCGGATCCGGTAGGTGCGGGTCTTGTAGCGACCGAGCGCTCTCTTGCACGAACCGCAGATCGTGCCGCGCCACCGATCGGCCACCAGGCCGTCCTCGCCGCATGACGGGCAGTACCCAGCCAGCACATCGGTGGCACATCCACACGACGTGCAGTCCAGCTTCGGCGTCATGAAGTGGATCACGAGTGAAGACGCGACCAGGGCGCCGGCCATCCCGGCGACCCAGGGGAAGAACCTCTCCGGGACCCGGAACGTGAAGAGCCCGAGTGCAAAGCCAGCGGCTGCGAGCGACAGAAAGGCCCACTGTCTGCGCCAGTAGCGGCGGGCGGACGGCAGGAATCGGCGCTCGGGATCGTTTGGGGGGCTGATCGCGGGCATCCCGGTATGGTAGCACCCGAGCGGCGCCGTCGCGTCACCTTTTG
>CAMCNM010000256.1 GCA_945876015.1 Gemmatimonas phototrophica | reverse complement strand
AGTGGACCCCAGGCGGACATTCTCGCAGTCTCGTGTTCGGCGACTGACCTGGTTGGACATCGCTGGGGCCCGGATTCCCGCGAGCTCCACGACAACGTGCTTCGACTCGACCGCACGATCGGGGTCTTTCTGGATTCCATCTTCAAGTTCAGGGGCGCCGGCCGGGTGATCGTGGCGCTCACCGCGGATCATGGCGTGACCCCCTTCCCAGAGGTGTCGCAGGGCCGCTACGACCCGGCCCCGCTGCGCGTTGAGCTTCGTCCCGCGGTCGCGGTGGCTCGTGCCGTGCTCGTGGCAGGGGGAGTAGACCCGCTGGCGGCCGAGCTCGAGAGCGGCTCGCTGGTCATCGATCGCGTCGTCGGGATGACCTCGGAGTTGATCGACGCCTCGGCCGACAGCTTCGTGGCAGTGGCGCAGCGGACTCCCGGCGTCGCGCGCGCGGAGCGTTTTGAGACGCTCGCGAAACACGACCCAGGCACCGATGTAGTCGCGCGACGGTGGCTCCATATGTATCCCGCCGACGTGCCTGCGGAGGCCATCGTCGTGTTGAGGCCGGGCAACTATAGAGTGGAGAACCTGACAGCCGTGCACGGCAGCGTGCACGACGACGACACCCACGTGCCGATTCTGTTCTACGGGCCGCCCTTCAAGCCGGGGCGGTACGGAGCCTTTGCGCGCACGGTGGATATCGCTCCTACGCTGGCACAGGTGCTTGGTGTGAATGCGGCCGAGCCGTTGGACGGAGTGCCGCTGACAGCCGCAATCCGCTAGAACGAAGGGCGCCCCCGCGGAAGCGGGGGCGCCCTTGTCGACGGCTCGACGGCAGCCGGCTACGCCTTCGAGCTCGTCCCCTCCAGGCGGTCGAACTGCTCGCTCAGGGCGGCGTCCGACGCCGCAGTGCTGGGCGGCGCCCCTTCCGGCTCGACGTGTGCCTCCGCATCCTGGACCTTGCCCTTGCCGCCCGAGTGGAGCTGACGGGGCGAGGCGCCCTTGCCACCCGGCAACAGTCCCATGTTCTGCTTGAGCGCCGCCAGGCGATCGTCCATCGCGACGCTCCCGGCCCCCGCCTCGAGCTTGAGGAACTCGCCCTCCACGCTCGGCACGGTCAGCGCCTCGTCCACCTCCGTCTCGGCGAGCAGCCTGCGCTCGGAGTCCTCGATCTTCTCGGCCATCCGGTTGAACGCCTCGAACGCCGACGTATCGGACAGCCCCGACATGGTCTCGTGGATGCGGCGCTGTGCCTGCGCGCGCTTCTGCTTCGCGACGAGCAGATTCCGCTTGCGCTTGGCCTCGTCGATCTTGTCGTTGAGCTGGCGGAGCGACGCCTTGAGCTTGTCGATCTCGCCCGCCTGTGAGCGCCACGCCTGATCGAGCGTGTTGGCGCGTTCGGCATGCTCCTGCTGCCGGACCAGCGCCTGCTTCGCTAGGTCGTCGCGGTTCTCGCGCACGGCTAGCATCGCGCGCTGCTCCCAGTCCCGCGCCTGCTTCACCTCGTCCTCGAGCTGCTGCTTGAGCTTGCGCTCGTCCGCGATGGCGGCGGCCACCTCACGCTTGGCGCGCCCCAGCTGGTCGCGCATGTCGAGGATGATCTGGGTGAGCATCTTCTCCGGGTTCTCGGCCCGGCTGATCAGGTCGTTGATGTTCGACTTGATCAGGGTAGACAGCTTCTGGAAGATGCCCATGTCAGTTCTCCGCTCCCGCGACGCCCGTCAGGGACCGGATCTTCTCCATGTGGCCCGAGGCGGCGAGCTCCATGCTCTCGATCGAGGCCTGGAGCTCGTGGAAGTCGAGGGTCTCGAGCTCGAGCGTGTCGCTCAGGATCAGCTCCCTGTCATCTAGGCCGTAGGCGCCGTGAACGAGATCACGAGCGTTCAGCTCGAGCAGGGTCCGGAAGAGCTCGGTATCGCCCGCGCTCGCGCCCGGAAGGTCCATCACCTTCATGCGCAGAAGCAGGAGCGGGGGAGAATAATTGACGACGAGCTGGGGGCCACCGGTGCGGCTTTGCACCAGGTACATCCCCTCCTCGATCTCCTCGGACTCGAAGTCCTCCATCCTGAGGAGATAACTCTCCAGGTCCTCTCGGCTCACCATTCCGCACTCCCTTGTGATGTGAAACTCCGGGTGGCACCGTGCAGCCCGACGGGAGGATCCACCGTGGCTCACCCGGCCCTACGGGAAACGGGAAACGCCAGTTTCCAAGGGCGGTAAGATACATCCGGGCGCTTCCCCGGGCGACCTCAGAACCATACGGGAGGAGGCCCGGAAAGCTTCACCCTTGCGCGATCAGTCGATTCCCACGGCCTCGATCGCTGATCTGATCAAGAGCAAACGTCCAGCACCACCTCGAGACGTTCCTCGCCACCGCCCAGGAGACGGACCCCAAGGGCTACGGCGTCCCCGGCTGGGTCGAGCACGATTTCCGCGCCTACCTGCGCTGCGGCATCCTTGCCCACGGCTTCGCGCGCGCCCGCTGCCCGGACTGCGGATACGAGAGGCTCACCGCGTTCTCCTGCAAGGGGCGGGGAGTCTGCCCCTTCTGCAACGCACGCCGCATGGCCGAGGTCGCGGCGCACATGACCGACCACGTCCCGCCGCATCTGCCCCTGCGCCAGTGGGTGCTCTCGCTTCCGAAGCGGCTCCGCCCCTTCCTTCAACACAAGCCGGAGGTGGCGACCGTGGTGCTCGCCATCTGCCTCAGGGCTATCCGCGCCGCGCTCCGGAGCACCAGCCCCGGGGCGCCCGCTGCCGCCAGGATCGGTGCCGTCTCCTTTCCTCAGCGCTTCGGCAGCTCGCTCAATACACACTTCCATTTCCACGTCCTCGCGCTCGACGGCGTGTTCAGCGAGGACCCCGCGAGCGGTGCGGTCCGCTTCCACCAGGCGAGCGAGCTCGCTCCGGCTCACTGGCACGAAGTCGAGCGGGCCGTCCAGCGCCGCGTGCTGCGTGCCTTCAGCACACGCGGACTCCTGGAGAGCGACGCGGGCGGGGCTTGGCGGGATATCGCACCACCATCCCGCTCCAGCTCTCCCTGAGCGGACGGGAGGGGGTGCGCTCCCTGAGGGATGACGCGCATCCCGGCTCCCAGAAGTGGCTCCGCTTTTCTGTACAGCGAAACAGGTCGGGATAAGTGGAAGGCGGGCGGTCATGCGGCCACGGCAAGCGGCAGCGGGAAGAAGTATGCCTGGCCTGGGGTCTGATCGGCGAGACTGGAGTGCGGCCGGCGGGTGTTGTAGAGCGTGAAGTAGCGCCCGATGCCCGCGGTTGCGGCGGATACCGCGTCGTAGCCGTGCAGATAGATCTCT
>CAMCNM010000255.1 GCA_945876015.1 Gemmatimonas phototrophica | reverse complement strand
ACTCGAACGTGATGCGCTTGCCCCCCGCCGCGTCGAACTCGCGCAGCGCCGCGATCAGCTCGGGCAGGGGATGCCGCTTTTCGAGCGGGATGAGCGTCTGGCGCAGCTCCGAGTCGGGCGAGTGCAGCGATACGGCGAGACGGAACTGCTCGGGCCGCCGCGCGAGCTCGAGGATCCCCGGCACGACCCCCACCGTGGACACGGTGATCCGCCGCGCACCGACGCCGTAGCCCTGGTTGAGGATCGTGAGCGAGGGCATCACCGCCGCCCGGTTGGAGAGCGGCTCACCCATGCCCATGTACACGATGTTCGTGATCGGCCCCATTCCCTCGGCGGCGGCCCAGCGCCGCGACGCGCGGTACTGGCCGACGATCTCTCCCGCGCTGAGCTGGCGGGCGAAGCCGCCCCAACCCGTCGCGCAGAAGGTGCACCCCATCGCGCACCCGGCCTGGGACGAGATGCACAGCGTGAGGCGCTCCCCCGCGGGGATCAGCACGGACTCGATCAACTCGCCGTCGGGAAGCCGCCACAGGTGCTTCGCGGTCCCGTCCTCCGAGCGGCTCACCCGCTCGACCTCGGGCTCGGCCAGGACGAAGCGTTGAGCGAGCGCCTCGCGGAGCTCCCGGGAGAGGTTGGTCATCTCGGCGACCGACCGGGCCTCGCCGCCGTAGACCCACTCCGCCACCTGCTCGGCCCGGTAGGCCGGCTCCCCCCGTTCGCGCAGGAAGTCGCCCACCGCCCCGCGCAGCTCTTCGGGCGTCAGCGAAAGCAGGTCGTTGGTATTGTCGCGCACGCCGATTCAACCTCTGACGATTGTCGTTTTACGAGGCCGAAGGCGCGTCGGCGCCCTCGGAAACCTTTGTTTACAAGCGGTCATCTCCTACCCGGTAGGGGCCGGAGGGAGCCCGGCCCGGCGCGCCGGGCGGAGGGTTTCGGGTTGAAGGGGTCCCCCGCCGGGTATAGAATTCCAGCTAGTCCACCCTAATCCCTTCTCGGGGGCCGACCCATCGATCCTGTCCGCGCTCCGCTCAACGCGCGTTGAACCGCGCCCTTCTCGTTTGGGGACCCTCCGCCCTGTGGGCGGGGGTGATCTTCTTCCTGAGCTCCCTCCCCGACGTTCCAGGGACCAGCTTCCTCGACCAGGTTCTGGCCGGGGATAAGGTCGGGCATCTGGTTCTGTACGGGATCCTGGGTGCGACGCTCGCCCGTCCGCGCTGGCTCCAGGGGGTCCCCTTCGGTGCGCTCGTCCTGATCGGAGCCCTCTATGGCGCCTCGGATGAGTGGCATCAGTCGTTCGTTCCCGGCCGGCAGGTCTCGGCCCTCGACTGGATCGCGGACCTGTTCGGAGTGGCGGTCGGTTTGTGGCTTGCCCACTCGTTCTTCGCGCCCTCGTATCCGCGCACGATAACCCAGGTGACCCAGGTGACACAGGTGACCTCACTGACACCCCCGCCGCGCCCTGGAGCCTCGTGAACGAGACCGGAAAGACGTCGCTTCGCACCTGCATGGTCGGGACCCTCCGCATCGAGCACGTGGGCTCGGCCCAGAAGGTCGTCGGCTGGGTGCACAGGCGGCGCAACCTGGGCGGGCTCTATTTCCTCGATCTGCGCGACCGGACGGGGCTGCTCCAGCTCTCCTTCGGCCCGGAGTGGACCGACGCGGCCAGTCTGGAGCTGGTGCGCGAGATCGGACCCGAGACCGTGATCGCGGCGGAAGGGAAGGTCGAGCGGCGCCCCGATCCCAACCCAGAGCTCGCCACGGGTGCGGTCGAGGTGCGCGTGAGCACGCTGCGGATCCTGAATACCGCGGTGATGCCGGCCATCCCCGTTTATCTCTCTCCCGAGGAGGAGCTGCCGTCGGAAGACCTGCGCCTCCGCCACCGCATGCTCGACCTGCGCCGCCCCGAGCTGCAGCGCACGCTCGAGCTGCGCCACCGGATCGTGCTCGAGGCGCGCAACTACATGAGCGGGCAGGGCTTCCTCGAGATCGAGACGCCGATCCTCACCAAGCCCACGCCCGAGGGCGCGCGCGACTATCTGGTGCCGAGCCGCGTCCACCCCGGGGAGTTCTACGCGCTTCCGCAGAGCCCGCAGCTCTACAAGCAGATCCTCATGATCGCGGGTTTCGACCGGTACTTTCAGATCGCGCGCTGCTTCCGCGACGAGGACCTGCGCGCCGACCGGCAGCCCGAGTTCACGCAGATCGACGTGGAGGCCTCGTTCGTCACGCCCGAGGACATCTTCGGCTGGATGGAGGGCCTCACCGCCTCACTGGGCGGGGTCGCGGGAATCGAAGCCAGGCCCCCGTACCCGCGCATGAGCTGGCGGGACGCGATGGACCGCTACGGCAGCGACCGGCCCGACCTCCGGTGGGACCTTGAGATCCGCGACTGGACCGGCGCGCTCGCCGGCGCCGAGTCGCCGATCCTGCGCGCCGCGACCCAAGGCGGCGGGCGCATCCGCGGCTTGTTGCTCGAGGGCGGGGCCAAGCTCTCCCGGAAGGAGATCGAGGCGGTCGAGGCGCAGGCCAAGGCGGCCGGCGCGCCCGGGCTCCTGTGGCTCAAGAGCGGATCGGAAGGGCTCTCCGGGCCGATGGCCCGGTTCGTGAGCGAGTCCGCCGCCCAGAGCATGGGACTGAAGAGCGGGGACCTCGCGCTCGCGGCGGCGGGGTCCGACAAGGTCACGTCGCCCGCGCTCTCGGCGGCTCGCGCCGCGGTGATCGCAGCGCTCGGGATTCCCAAGGCGCGCGAGCAGGCGTGGCTGTGGGTGCTCGACTTCCCGCTGTTCGAGGAGAACGGGGGGCGGCTGAACGCAGGGCACCACCCGTTCGTGCTGCCGCACCCGGAGGACGCGGGGATGGTCGAGAGCGATCCGGCGCGCGCGCGCGGGCTCGCGTACGACCTGGTGTACAACGGCGCGGAGCTGGGCTCGGGCAGCATCCGAATCCACGACGCGGCACTGCAGGAGAGGATCTTCGGGCTGCTTGGGATCGGCGCCGACGAGATGGAGGTGAAGTTCGGCCACCTGCTGCGCGCTCTGCGCGCGGGCGCGCCCCCGCACGGCGGGATCGCGCTCGGCGTGGACCGCCTCGTGAAGATGTTCACCGACGCTCCGAGCCTGCGCGACGTGGTGGCGTTTCCCAAGACGACGGCCGCGCGCGCTCTCTTCGAGGGCGCGCCGACCCCTGTGCGCACAGTGGACCTGGCGGAGCTCGGTCTCCGTCTGCTCGAGGAGTAGCGATGCCGAACGGGCCGGGCACGATCGTGGAACACCGCTTGGATGCGGAGGGCGCCGATCACCTCATGCTGGCCGGGG
>CAMCNM010000254.1 GCA_945876015.1 Gemmatimonas phototrophica | reverse complement strand
ACAGTTCTGCGTGGTCGGCGCCTCGGCCTTGAAGTGCGTCCGACGCTTCCGCTTGCGCTGCTTCGATGTCCGCTTCTTGGGGACTGCCATCGGTCAACTCACTCTTTCTTCAGAGCGCGCAGGGTGTCCCAACGGGGGTCGGGCTCGTCCACCACGCACTCACAGGTCGTCTCGTTCAGGTCCGTGCCGCAGTAGGGGCAGAGCCCCTTGCAGTCCGGTTCACACAGGACGAACGCCGGCGCCGAGAGGACGATCTCCTCACGGATCGGCTCCGCCAGATCCACCTCTTTGTCACCCTCGGGGAGCGCGCGGATTTCCCCGTCCTCGTTCCCCTCCACACTCTCGGGGGGCGCGAACACCAGCGTCACCTCTTCCCTGAGCGGGATGTCCACCGGGTCCAGGCAGCGCCTGCATTCCTGCGCCAGCGCCCCGAACACCTTTCCCCGGACCACGATCTCGCCGCCCTGCGTCTCGTTCGCCCGGAGATCGACCCGGAGCGGCTCCTTGAGCCTGATTCCCGTGCCTTCCCAGAGCGGATCGTCCGGCGGGATCTGTCCCTCGATCCGGAGGGATCCCTCCCTGCTCAGGCGTACCAAATCGAGCAGGAGCATAGTGGTGAAACCTAGAATTGAGGGTATGGACTGTCAACGCGACAGGTGGCCTTCGGGCACCGATTTACACATGGGCCGTGCCCCCGTCCGAGGGCCCCGCCCGCCCTCAGCCCCCGTTTCCGAGAACCTCGCGGCGGGCGAAGAAGAAGGCGATCTCGCGGGCGGCGTTCTCGTCCGAGTCCGAGGCGTGGATCGCGTTCCGCTCCTTGGACTCCGCGTAGAGCTTCCGCACGGTGCCGGGGGCCGCCTCGGCCGGGTCGGTGGCCCCGATGACCTCCCGGAGCCTCCGGACCGCCCCGTCGGCCTCGAGGACGACCGGGATCGCCGGTCCGGAGGTCATGAACTTCACCAACGAGGCGTAGAACGGCCGCTCCCGGTGGACTTCGTAGAACGCCGCGGCCGCTGCCTCGTCCAGGCGGGTCATGCGTAGGGCGCGCACGGTGAATCCGCTCTGCTCGAGGTGCGCCAGAACCTTGCCGGCCTTCCCGGATTGCACGGCGTCGGGCTTTATGATCGCGAGGGTCGTTCTCATTGGTTCGCTTCGGACTCCGGTGGACCCGTGAACAGGATGCGCAGGATGGCTTCCCGGGTCAGGAAGCCGACCAACTCGCCGGCCCGTACCACCGGGAGCTCATCGACGTTCCGGTTGACCATCATGTTGGCCGCCTCGATGAGGGGCTCGTCGTCGGACACGCACAGCACGCTGCGCGTCATGACGTCGCGCGCGCGCAGAGACGCCCCCGGCCTCCCGGGCTCGGGTTCCGTCCCGAGCGACCGGCCCCGCGGGAGGATGTGTTCGAGCGCGTCGCCGGCGGTGATCACCCCCAGCACCTCGTACCGATCACCCACCACCGGCACCGCGCGCAGGCCCCGCCGCACGATCAGGTCCACCACCTCGAGCAGCGGGGTGTCCGGATAGATGCGGTAGCTCACCGGCGTGAGCGCGTCGCTCACGAGGAGACGCGGTGGATGCATCGACCCTCCCCCTCGTTACTTCTCGAGGACCTGCGCGATCAGCTCGGCGATCTCCGCCGGGCGCTTGGCGACCTTGATCCCGTTGGCCTCGAAAGCTTCCATTTTCTCGGCCGCGGTTCCGGCCGAGCCGCTGATGATCGCGCCCGCGTGGCCCATGCGGCGGCCCGGAGGCGCGGTCTGGCCGGCGATGAAGCCGACCACCGGCACCTTGATGTTGGCCTTCACGTACGCGGCGGCCTCCTGCTCGTCGGTCCCGCCGATCTCGCCGATCATGACGATCGCCTTGGTCTCGGGGTCCTTGGCGAACGCAGCCAGGCAATCCACGAAGCTGGTTCCGATCAGCGGATCGCCGCCGATCCCGACGCAAGTGGTCTGACCGAGCTTCGCGTTCGTGAGGTGGTAGACCGCCTCGTACGTGAGCGTCCCCGAGCGCGAGATCACGCCCACCGGCCCGGGGGTCACGATCTGTCCGGGCAGGATTCCCACCTTGCACTTGCCGGGGGAGATGAGCCCCGGGCAGTTCGGGCCGAGGACCCGCGCGCCCTTGTCCCGCGCGTACGCGTGGACGCGGGCCATGTCGAGGACCGGCACGCCTTCCGTGATCGCCACGATGAACTTCACACCCGAGTCGGCGGCTTCCATGATCGCGTTGCCCGCAAACTGGGGGGGCACATAGATCACGGACGTGTTTGCGCCGGTCTGGCGGACCGCCTCGTCCATCGAGTTGAAGATCGGGACCTGCTTGCCCTTCGGCCCCGCGAAGCTCTGCCCGGCCTTCCCCGGCGTGACGCCGGCGACCACCTGGGTGCCGTACTCCATCATCTGGGTGGTGTGGAAGGATCCGTCCCGCCCGGTAATCCCCTGCACCACCAGCCGGGTCTTTTCGTCGATGAAGATCGCCATTATGCGGCTCCCGCGAGTTCGACTGCCTTCTTGACCACTTCGTCCATCGAGGAGTAGGCGGTGAAGCCGGCCTCCTTGAGCATCTCGAGCGCGACCTTCTCGTTGGTGCCGGTCAGGCGGATCACGATCGGGACCTTGATGTTGATGCGGCGCATCGCCTCGAGGATTCCCTTGGCGACGTCGTCACACCGGGTGATGCCCCCGAAGATGTTGAAGAGGATCACCTTCACGTTGGGATCGGCGGTGATGATCTCGAGCGCGGCGACCACCTTGTCCGGATTGGACGAGCCGCCGATGTCGAGGAAGTTGGCCGGCTCGCCGCCGTAGTAATGCACGAGATCCATGGTGGCCATCGCCAGGCCGGCACCGTTCACGCAGCAGCCTACCGTACCATCCAATTTGACGTAGCTCAGGTTGGCGTCGCGCGCGCGCGTCTCGGCCGGATCCTCGGCCGAGAGGTCGCGCATCTTCTCGATCTCGGGATGACGGAAGAGCTCGTTGTCGTCGAGCGAGATCTTCGCGTCGATCGCCTTGACCTCGCCCTTGGGCGTGGTGATCAACGGGTTGATCTCCGCCATCGACGCGCCGGCCTCCGAGAACACGCGCCAGAGCTGTTCGACTATGCGCGCCGCCTGTTTGATTTGATCGGGATCCTTGTAGAGGAACGCCGCGATCCAGTAGGCCTGGTGCGGCAGGAGCCCGTAGCGCGGATCAACGTGGAGCTTGAGCAGCTTCTCCGGCGTCGTGCGCGCCACCTCCTCGATGTCGATGCCGCCCGCGGGTGACGCCATGAAGAGCGGCGCCTTCCCCTTCCGGTCCACCAGCACGCCGAGGT
>CAMCNM010000253.1 GCA_945876015.1 Gemmatimonas phototrophica | reverse complement strand
CATGCCGTAGCGGACCGGGGCACGGTCGGGATCGAAATGATCGACGTGGGTCAGGGCGATGCGATCCTCGTGCGGTCGCCCGCGCGCCGCTGGGTCCTGATCGACGCGGGGCCGCGCTCCGACGACTTCGATGCCGGGCTCCGGCGCGTCCTTCCCGCGCTGCGGCGCCGCGGCATCCGGCGGCTCGAGGCGCTCGTCCTCACCCATCCCCATCTCGACCACATGGGTGGAGCGCCGGCGGTCCTTCACGGAGTGCGCGTCGGCGCGGTGCTGGATCCGGGTCAGGCCCAGGGTGCGGAGCCGTTCATCGAAACGTTGGAGGCCGCCGCGGCCGTGGGGACCGCGTGGTCGGTGGCCACCCGGGGCGAGATCCTCCGCCTGGACGGGATGACCCTCGAGGTGCTCCACCCCTCGGGCCCACCCGCCGGTCCGGACGTGGACCCGAACGACGTGTCCGTGGTCCTCCTGCTCCGGCATGGCGCCTTCGCGGCCCTGTTCACCGGGGACGCCCAGAAAGATGCCGAGGAGGAGCTCGCCGGGGCGGTGGGACCGATCCAGGTGCTCAAGGTGGCCCATCACGGCAGCTCGACCAGTACCTCGGCGGCGTTCCTCGCGCGGGTGCGGCCCGCCCTGGCCCTCGTCTCGGTGGGCCGCGGGAACCGCTACGGTCACCCCGCCCCGGAGGTGGTGCGGCGCCTGGGGGAAGCCGGGACGCGGATCCTCCGCACGGACCGAAACGGCGCGGTGGAGGTGAGGGCCCGGGAGGACGGGAGCTGGACGGTCAGGAGCGAGCGCTCCCCCAATTGAGACCCGATGCTTCGCATTGACCCGGACCCCTCCGGTCGGGATAATCCCTTCGCGCATGGCGCGCCCGCGTGCGCAGCGCGCGGCGAGCCGATCCCGACCCAGTGAACCCCGAGCAGGGAAGCCATGAAAGAAACCAGCGTGGTCACGCTGGCCCGCCACGTCGTGGAGGAGGAGCGCAAGCACCCCGAAGCCACGGGGGCGTTCAGCGACATTATTCACGACATCGCATTGGCCGCCAAGGTCATCAGCCGTAAGGTGAACATGGCCGGCCTGGTGGACATCCTGGGCCGGACGGGGGAGACCAATCTCCACGGCGACAGCGTCCAGAAGCTCGACGTCTTCGCCGACGAGGTCATCTTCAAGGCGATGGACCACACGGGCCATCTGTGCTGCATGGCCTCCGAGGAGCATCCGGAAGTCATCCCGATTCCGGAGCGATTCCCGCGCGGGAAGTACGTCCTTCTGTACGACCCGCTGGACGGCTCCACGAACATCGACGTCAACGTGTCGATCGGGACGATCTTCTCGATCCACCGGAAGGTCTCGGACGGCGACCACGGGTGTCTGGACGACTGCCTCCAGGTGGGCTCCAGGCAGCTCGCGGCCGGATACGTGGTCTACGGCTCCTCGACCATGCTCGTGTACACGAGCGGGGCGGGGGTCTACGGGTTCACCCTCGACCCTTCGATCGGTGAGTTCCTGCTGAGCCACCCCAACATCCGGATTCCCGAAGAGGCCTCCCGCACGTATTCGATCAACGAGTCGAACCACCCCCGCTGGAGGCCCGCGCAGAAGCGGTACATGGATCACCTCAAGGCACAGGGTGACCTCTCCTCGCGGTACATCGGCTCTCTGGTGGCCGACTTCCACCGGACCCTCCTCAAGGGTGGGATCTTCATGTATCCCGCCGACTCGAAGAGCCCCAAGGGGAAGCTGCGCCTCCTGTACGAGGCGTCCCCTCTCGCGTTCATCTGCCGGGAGGCCGGGGGGGCCGCCACTGACGGTCGTAGAAACATCCTGGACTTGAAGCCCACCGAGCTCCACCAGAAGGTCCCCCTCTACATCGGATCCAAGGATCTGGTCGATAAAGCAGGGGATTTCCTGTCCGGCGATTCAGAAATCTGAGCCTTCTTCAGAATTCCGGGGGAAAAGCACGGCGGTCGGGGACGGAAATGGCTTGAAAACAACGAATTCTCCGACCTTCCCATATGGCACGGCGCCTGCATACCTCCCCCGCTCGGTCATACGACTTTGCAGCCCGAATATCTCCCGAAGAGAGAGAGGTCGGGAGATGTTGGAAGTGTTTGGAAGTCGGTAATCAGGACCCGTAGTCAAACGCAGGACCCTTTCCACTCCAGTAGGAAAAAAAACGATGACGAAGCAACTCAGACTTCTCACCATGGCGGCGATGGTGCTGCTGGCGGCCTGCGACGAGGGTAGCGATACCGTCGCGCCGGGCGTCACGGGCAGGGTCGCCGGTACCGCCACGATCGACGGTGCGGGCGCCGCCGGCGTCGTGGTAACCCTCAATAGCGGCCAGACCGCTACGACGGGTGCCACGGGCACGTACACGATCGCGGACGTCCCGGCAGGGTCGTATATCGCCACGATCACCGGCTTCCCGGCGGATGTGGCTTTCTCCACGACCTCCAAGGGCGCCGTTGTCGCCACCGCGGGCCAGGTGGTCACGGTGGACTTCTCGGGCAGCCGGATCAGGACATCGGCCATCTTCGGCTCGGTGATTTCGAGCGGTGTCGGCCTCGCCGGTATCACGGCGACCTTGACCGGTCCCGAGACCAAGACGGCGACGACGGACGCGGGCGGACAGTTCTCGGCGGCCGGACTGCGCGCCGGGACCTACACGGTCGCGATCAGCGGGGTGCCGGCGACGGTGACCTGCGCCACGACCTCGCAGAGCGTCGTGGTTGCCGCCGGTGAGAGCAAGGTTGCTGTATTCGCCTGCACCGCGAACGCCACGGCCAGGATCTCGGGCATTCTCTACATCGACGAGAACAACCAGAACCTGCTGTATGACGGTGTGGCGCTCGAGTCAGCGCTCGCGGCGGCCAATGTCGCGATCACGCTCGAGGGTCCGACCATCGGATTGAGGCAGACCAAACAGACTGATGCAGTCGGCGCCTTCTCGTTCATTGGACTGGCAGCTGGCAGCTACAGCATCACGATCGATGCTGCTGATGTGGACATTCCGGCGGGCTATGCCTACGGCGGCGTGGCCCCGGCCAATGTGACCGCGACCGCGACGGTGGTTCTCGCCGCGGGCGCGAGTGGCACGGTGAACTACGCGTTCCGCATCACCCGCCAGACCATCAAGGTCTATTCGTTCCTGGGCCGCGATGTGAGCCCGGCTCCGGCCGGCGTCTCGACTTCGATTCCGCGCGGTGTTGCGCCGCTCGCTGGCGTGATCCTAGACCTGTACCCGACCCAGACTGACGCCGTAGGTTCGACCAACTCACTCGGCCGCGACACGACCGACGTCAACGGCGAGGCGCAGTTCAAC
>CAMCNM010000252.1 GCA_945876015.1 Gemmatimonas phototrophica | reverse complement strand
AATCAAGAGGGCGGTCTGGGTCTTACTTATCCGCACGGCGGTCCCTTCGGTTGCGTGAGACTCAGGTCAGCATCAATTGAGGCGCGCCAGCTTCCTGTGTTCCACCATGGTGCCTAGAAGTCGTCGCGCCGGCGCACCGCCCAACCCGCAAACCACCCTCACCAGGTGGTACCGAGCAAGGCCATATGCCTGCATCGCCCACAGGCCCTTTCGGCTCGCCACGCCACGGGCTTCGAGGATAGCCTCCATGCCTTCCTGGATCAGCAGATCGGCAGCCTTCCTGGTCCAGCGCCCCTGCTCGATTCCATTCACCACGATCACAGGAGGGTCGGCGCGCCGTGATAATGTTGTGCAGAGACAGCGATACCCGAGCTCCGCAGACCGGCGGGACCCGATTCGCTCGATGTCCCACGCCGTCTCGCCCGGCACGATCAGGCGCAGTAGCGACTTGCGCCTCCACAGCCCAACGCCCATGGACGCGCGATAGGGCGCATCTGGGGGCATCTCCCCCAGCGAGTCCACGATGGCCGGACCAGAGAACACGGGTGAGACCTCGTTCGGCAAGGCTACCAGGTTGGCATAGTCGACGCCCGTCCGCTCTGCGTACTCAATGATCGCCAGGATTCGCTGCGTGTCCACCGGAGCGGCTGGGAGGAAGTCCTCGACCCAGGGTATCACCCATTCGTGCGGCAGCCTCTCAAGCATCGCGATGAGGTTCGAGCAGTAGTCCACTTCCTTCCCAATGAGGATGGGCCGAACCCTGTTGTCGTCGAACGTGCGCGAATTCGTGCCCAGGTACACCGAGAAGGGACAGTCCGCCCATTGTCTGAAAAAGAATCGGAAGAAGGGCTGCCAAAGGTCCGCATACCCGTCCCACGACACGACGAGCACCCCGACGTCAGGCATGCTGTGCACCTCTGGACGCTCGCTCACTTTGACCCCTTCCGGCCGGGCATCTCGTAGACCTCCACCCCTTCGCGGCGCACCGTGACTCCCCCGCCGCTCGGCACCGCGAGAACGCCCTCGACCACGCGTCTGACCACGTCCGCGACCACGTCGGGGGACTGGTTGCGGGCGGCCTCCTCGGCACCGAAGAGGTCCGCGAGCATCTTAGTGTTCACGCCGCCTGGGTTGATCGCGAGGGCTCGGATGTCGCTATCGTGGAGCTCGCGGGCGAGGGACTGGATCAAGCCCTGAACCGCGAACTTGCTCGCGGAGTACGCCGCCATCCCGGGATGCCCCGTCAGACCACACCCCGACGACATCGCGATCAGTAGGCCGCGCCCGCGCTCCTTCATCCGGGGGACCAGGGATCGGGCCAGATGGAAGATGGCGCCCACATTCGTGGCCATCGCGCGCTCGTAGGCTTCGACAGAGGTTTCCTCCATCGGCGTCACTGCGGGCGTGGATCCGGCACAGTGAACGAGCACGTCGATGCGGCCCCGATCCGCCCAGACAGATCGAACGACTCGGTCACACTCCGCCGGATCGGTCAGATCGCCAACGAGCGCCTCCGCGTCGTAGCCCTCTTGCCGAATCCCTTCCACCGTTTCGGCAAGCTCAGACCGCGAGCGGCTGACCACGATGACGTGCGCACCTGTCCTTGCCAGACTCCTTGCGACGGAGCGGCCGATCCCTCTCCCACCTCCCGTGACGACCGCCACGCGTAGTGAATCGGGGAGCACGAGCATGGCCCTCGGGTCAGGAACCACGAACCGGAGAGTTGGCGACGAACCAGGCGACGGTCCGGCGCAGGCCTTCCTCGAACGGCACTTTCGCTTCCCATCTGAGGCGGGCCCGCCCCCGAATCCCGTCGAGAGTCTTGCAAGGTGCCCCGTCCATCTTGGACGGGTCGCACACGAGCTCTCCGGCATACCCCACCAGCTTCTGGATCAACCTGGCCGTCTCGAGGATCGATTGGCCCTCCCCCGTGCCGACGTTGATCAGGTCCGGAAAGCTATCCGCACCGAGACCGGCGAGCATCGCGTCCGCGCCGTCATCGACGTAGAGCCATTCCCGAATCGGTTTCCCGGACCCCCAGATGACGACTTCCCGGCTGCCGGTCCGGTGGGCGCCGACGATCTTGCTGATCAGCCCCCCCAGCGCGTGGGAGCGGAGCGGATCGAAGTGATCGCCGGGCCCATACATGTTGGGGAGAACGACGTTGATGGGATCATTTCCGTGCTCCTGCGCATACGCGCGCGCACCGACGAAGTGCATCTTGCGCGCCATGGCGTAGATCAAGACGGAGTCGTCGAGCGGGCCATCCCACACCTCCTCCTCGCGGAAGAGAGTCGCCTTCGATGGATAGATGCAGTTCGAGATCGGATTTACGATCCTGCCGATCCCGAACTCGGCACAGCATCGATAGGTGTTCAGTGTGATCTGAAGGTTGTTCTCGAAGATCGCGACGGGATGCTTCAGCCCGAACTGAATCCCCCCGACGTACGCGGCGCAGTTCAATACCGCACCCGGACGATGCGCACCGAACCAGGCGCGGAGCACGGAGAGATCCCGCATGTCCACACCCGCGGATAGCGACGTCCCGACATGGGGTACGCCTTGTTCGGTCAGCTTCCGCGCCACCACCCGCCCCAGAAAACCCGTGTGGCCGAGTACGGCCACGAGCGGCTTTGCGTCAGTCAGGAGATCCCTGCTTTCTCATCGTCGATCTCACGGAGGAACGCCGACTTGAAGGAGTCGATCGGAAGAGTGGGCCACCGTTCGCGCAAACGCACCATCATCTCGGCCACTTCGAGGTCGTGCTTCATCATCTTTTCCACGAGATCGTTGAAGGACGTCTTGCGCGGATTCCAGCCCAGTCGTTGGACAGCCTTGGACGGGTTCCCACAGAGCTCATTCACCTCAGCTGGACGGAAATAGCGGTCGGATACGGCGACGATCTCGCGGCCCGTGCGGCTGTCGATGCCCACCTCAGCAACGCCGGAGCCCTCCCAGGTGAGCACGATGTCGATCTTGCTGGCGGCCACCTCGATGAACTCCCGAACCGTGTGGGCCTCACCGGTCGCGATGACGTAGTCGTCTGGCTCGTCCTGCTGCAGCATCGCGTGCATGCATTCGACGAAGTCCGGGGCGTAGCCCCAGTCCCGCTTCGCGTTCAGGTTGCCCACCACCAACTTGTCCGCCAGCCCCGCATGAATGGCAGCGAGCCGAGTGGTCACCTTTCGTGGGAGGAAGTTCTCTCCTCGACGCGGCGATTCGTGGTTGAACAGTATGCCGTTGACGGCATAGAGCCCGTACGCGCGGCGATAGGTCTGGGCAATGTAGAAGGCGTAAGCCTTGGCGCAGGCGTACGGGCTGACCGGA
>CAMCNM010000251.1 GCA_945876015.1 Gemmatimonas phototrophica | reverse complement strand
GGCCGGTTCCCGAAGCAGGGGCAAGCGCACGCGGAACCCTTGCTGCGGGGCCAAGAAATCTACTTTCCGGCAGCTTGCGCCATTTTTCACAAGCATCTACTTTGGTGCGGCTCGAAACCAGGGGAAAGAGCGTCGCATGCCGGAGCCTGCTACCCCGAAGGATTCGCGGGACGAGGAGTCGGCGATGGTTTCCGTGGCCCGTTACTCGGGGCTCGGACTCCAGTTGGCGCTTTCTGTGATGCTCTTCCTGGTCGGTGGGCGCTGGCTAGACGGGAAGCTGGGCACTCGGCCATGGCTCACCTTGATCGGAGCGTTCGTGGGTATGGCCGCCGGCTTCTACAGCCTCTACGTCCATCTGGTGAAGAATCAGGGGTCGGACGGGGGGAAGCGGTGAGGCCGGCCGTGCGGTACGCCCTGGCGTGTCTCGCGCTTCTGGGGGCCGGTGTCGCCTTGGCGGCGCTGACGCTCGACGACGAGGGGCGAAGAGGGGTCCTCGCCGCAGCCGCGGTGACCGGGCCGATCCAGATCGTGGTGTTCGCCTTGCTCGCGGGGGCCCGCCCCGGGACGAACGAGTTCCTCGCCGCGTGGATGGGCGGCACGTTTGTGCGCCTCGTCACGGTCGGTGTGGCGAGCTGGGCACTGGTCACCCGCGGCGGGTTTGCGAAGGTGCCCACGGTACTGGGCTTGGCCGGTTTCTTTTTCGCGATGCTGCTGATGGAGCCCCTGTTCCTGAGGAAAGAATGAGTTCGCTCGCCGGAGTCCCGAGTCTGGTCGCCGCGCAGGAGGCGGCGGAGCACGCCGCCGAAGGTGGCGCCGTGAACTTGGGCGAGCTGATCATGCACCACCTGGCCGACAGCCACGAGATCGAGCTCCCGTTCTTCTTGGGCGTCCTCCATCTCCCGACCGGCTGGAACGTGAACCTCGGTCCGTTGGGCGTGGTGGACTTCGCGCCCACGAAGCACGTGGTGTTCATGCTCCTCGCCGCGGTGCTCTGCCTCCTCGTGTTCATCCCGCTCGCGGGCAAGGCGCGCCGTCTGGAGCCGGGGAAAGCTCCGGCCGGGGTGGGCGGTGGGATGGAGGCGATGATCCTCTATTTCCGCGACGAGATCGTGCGCAAGAACATCAGCCACGGCGCCGATGCCTACGTGCCCTATATCCTCACGCTCTTCTTCTTCATCCTGTTCATGAATCTCCTCGGGCTCGTCCCCTGGGGGAGCTCGGCGACGGGGAACGTCTCCGTGACGATGGCGCTCGCGCTCTGTACGCTCGCGCTAGTCGAGCTCTCCGGGATGCAGGCGCTGGGCGTCAAGGGCTACCTGCACACGATCTTCTTCGTCCCCGAGGGGATGCCTGCGCTCGGGGCGGCTCCCATCACGCTGCTGCTCGCGCCGGTGGAGTTCGTCGGCAAGCTGACCAAGCCGTTCGCGCTCACGATCCGGTTGTTCGCGAACATGATGGCCGGTCACGTGCTGATCTTCGCGCTGGGTGGGCTGGTCGTCACGATGGGTGCGATCGGGGCGGGCACGGTCGCGGGCGGGATCGGCGCGACGGCGCTGGCTACGTTCGTGATGGTCCTCGAGGTCGTCGTGGCGTTCCTGCAGGCCGGGATCTTCGCCCTGCTGACCTCGGTGTTCGTCGGTTTGATCCGGCACGCGCACTGATCGGCGCCGGCGCGGGACCCGGGGACCTTGCGGTCTCCGGCTGAGCCAGGAACGAGTTCGAGAACGCGTTACAACGACAACCCTCAAGCACGAGACAAACGGACCATGCTCCACGCCATGCTCACCGCGCTCCAGGAAGCCGCCGCGTCCCCGGAGTCCTCGAGGAACTACCTCAGCCTGCTCGGCGCGGGCCTCGGCACGGGTCTCACAGTGATCGGTGTGGCCCTCGGCATCGGCCGCATCGGCGCCGCGGCGGCCGAAGGAATCGCGCGCCAGCCCGAAGCCGGCGGCAAGATCCAGACGGCCGGAATCATCCTGGCGGCCTTCATCGAAGGCGCCGGTCTGTTCGGCCTGGTCATCATGTTCCTCATGTCGAGCTGAGGCTCAAACCCTCGGTTACGCGCCCTCCACGTCGGAGCGCGCAGCATGCGGTCTCAAGGAGAGGGTCATGATGCAAACGGAGAGATCGAGAGGCTTCTCGCGCGTCGCCTGGGCTTCCGCCCTCGGCAGCTTCGCGCTCGTCCTCGGTCCGACGGCGCTGGCCGCGCAGGAGGCGGCGGAGGCGGAGGGCGGCAATCCTCTGTTCACCGTGAATTTCGCGCTCACGATCTGGACGATCGTCGTGTTCGCGCTCCTGCTGGTGATCCTCAAGAAGTTCGCCTGGGGCCAGATCCTGGATTCGGCCAAGGCGCGTGAGGACCGCATCCAGAACGCACTGGATGAGGCCGCCAAGCTCCAGGCCGAGGCGGCGGTGCTGCTCGAGCAGCATCGTGCCCAGCTTGCAGACGCGCGCCGTCAGGCCCAGGAGATCGTGAACGAGGGCAAGACGGCGGGTGAGCGCGTGCGGAAGGACATCGAGGAGAAAGCCCGGACGGAGGGTCAGGCGCTGATCGAGCGCGCGCGGAAGGAGATCGAGCGGGAGAAGGATTCCGCGCTCGACGAGATCCGGAAGGAATCGGTGGATCTCGCGATGGCGGTGGCCACCCGGCTCATCAAGGAGAAGCTCGACCCCGAGAAGGATCGGAAGCTCGTGGTCGGCTACCTCGAGGAGATCGGGCGCAGGGACAACAGCGCCGCCGGGGGCAAGCGCGCGTGAGAGATCAGACCGTATCCCGGAACTACGCCGAGACGCTGTTCGCGCTGGCGAGCCAGAACGAGGGACTCGAGCGCTATCAGGACGCCATCGAAACGGTTGCGCGCCTGCTCGACGAGGACCCCAGGTTCCGGCTGTTCCTGGAGACCCCGCGCATCGCCGCGACGGACAAGAAGGTCGTGATCAGGAAGGCATTCGGCGGGGCGCTCCCCAGGCCGCTGGTCAACTTCCTCTTGGTGGTGCTGGAAAAGCGCCGTCAGCGTCTCCTGCGCGAGATCGCGCGCGAGTTCCACGATCTAGTGGACCAGAGCATGAACCGTGTACACGCGGAGGTAACGGTCGCGCGGCCGCTCGACGAGCAGGCCCTGCGCACGGTCACGGAGCGCCTCACCGCGCTGCTCGGCCGCACCGCCATTCCGCACGTCCGCGTGAAGCCCGAGATCCTGGGCGGCATCGTGGTGCGCGCGGGCGACACCATCTACGACGGCTCCCTCAAGAGCAGACTCGAGGGAATGAGACGGCAGCTGCTCGACGCCCCGCTCCGGGATTCCGGCGGGCGGCCGAGCTGACTCCTCAGGACTAGAGACCATGGCCAACGATTC
>CAMCNM010000250.1 GCA_945876015.1 Gemmatimonas phototrophica | reverse complement strand
GCCGACCTACGGCGTGATCGTCTATCAGGAGCAGGTGATGCGGATCGCCAACATCCTGGCCGGCTTCAGCCTGGGCGAAGCGGACGTGCTGCGGAAGGCGGTGGGAAAGAAGGATGCGGCGCTGATCAAGAAGGAGCTCGGAAGGTTCGTAACGCGCTCCGTGGAGAAGGGTGTGGATCGGGGCCTCGCGGAAGACCTCGCGGACCAGATCGAGACGTTCGGCCGTTATGGCTTCAACCGCAGTCACTCCGCCGCCTACTCGCTCATCTCCTACCAGACCGCGTGGCTCAAGGCGCACTATCCCGCCGAGTTCATGGCGGCGATGCTTTCGGCCGTCCTCGACAAGACCGACGACGTCGTCAAGTACATCGCCGACTGCAAGGATCTGACGCGGTACCTGCCCGACCTCGAGCAGGGAATCGAAGTGCTTCCGCCCGACGTCAACGAGTCGGGCTTCAAGTTCACCACCGTGGGTGACCACCAGATCCGCTTCGGGCTCGGCGCGGTGCGCGGAGTGGGCAGCGGCGCGGTCGCTTCGATCCTGGGAGCCCGGAAGCAGGGTGGACGGTTCAAGAGCCTGTTCGACTTCCTCGAGCGCATCGACACGCGCGCGCTCAACAAGCGCGCCTCCGAAGCGCTCATCGCGGCCGGCGCGCTCGACGCGTTCGGGCGGCGCAGCCAGCTGCTCGCCGCGCTCGATCTCGCCTACCAGGAGGTGCAGGCGCGCGAAGCGGAGCGGCTGTCCGGGCAGGAGTCGCTGTTCGGCGGCCCGGCGGCCACCGAGCGGAAGGATCCGGTGCTCCCCGCCGTCCCCGAGTGGGACGAGGCGGACCGGCTCACCCGCGAGAAGGAGGCACTGGGCTTCTTCATCTCGGGCCATCCGCTCGACCGGTACCGCGAGGTGGTGCGTGCGTTCGACAAGGTGACCACCGCGAACCTGGCCGAGCACTCCGGCCAGAGGGTGGAGCTGGCGTGCGTCGTGACGTCGGTCGCCCGTCAGATCTCCCGGAAGGACAACTCCGAGTGGGGCAAGATCGTGGTCGAGGACTTCCTCGGCACCGCGACCGTGCTCGCGTTCAAAGAGACGTGGCAGGCCGCGCGCGAGACCCTGAAGCAGGACGCCGTCGTGCTGTTGCGCGGCATGGTCTCGAACCGCGAGCGCGACGAGGAGGATCCGCCGATGTTCCTGGACGACGTTGAGCCGCTCGAGACGCTCGTGGCATCGGGGCGGCTCGCGGTCCAGATCGAGATCGAGTTCGGCGCGGAAATTCCCGAGGAAGCGTTCGCGAAAGCGCGCATCGTGCTTGCGGCGCATCCCGGGGCCACGCCGGTCGAGCTCGCGATCGGCAACGGCGGGGGCGGCAGGCTACGCTCGCGCACGCTGAAAGCCGACGTCACGAATGGCACCCTCGAGGAGCTGCAGGCCGTCTTTGGCCGGAGCCGCGTGAAGCTCGTCACGACGTGGGAGCCGCCGCCCCTCGAGGAAAAGCGCTTCCGTGGACGCCCCGCGCCGCCCTGGGAGCAGGGCTGAGGGAGTAGGAAAAAAAGATCGCCGCGCCGCCCGACCGGGGCGACGCGGCGCTCTTTTCTTTGCTACCGAGTCAGGTCGCGAAGCAGTAGAACAGCCCGGCTCCGCCCGTCGCCACCAGGTCCGGCTGGCTGCACGAACGGCTCATGTGCGCCGCGTTCCACGAGGAGTTGCCGCCGCCCGATCGGTCCGAGTGGCCGAGCATCGCGGAGCCCGCAGCGTTGCTCGTCCAGTTGTTGCACGTGACGTTCGCGGCCGTACCCAGGAGGGCGCGTCCGTGGGAGTCGGATCCCGTCAGGATGTCGTGCTGATTGGGAGTGTCGCCCTGGCCGTTCACCATCTCGCCCTTCTCGTTCAGGGCGTTGCGCTTGTTGATCTGGTTCCGGTCGCGCTGGATGTCGCCGTGCAGGTCGGCGACGTTGGCCGCGAGCATCTGGCCATTCTTGGAGTACCAGGGGCCCGCGCCGACGCGGTCGCGCGCATTCACGCCCGGCTGGCCGCCTGCGGGCAGCGTGCTCAGGTAGGCGCGCCAGGTCCGGTTGGTGATCCCCGCCGCGCGAGCGAGCTGGTCGCAGTGCGCGTCGGCGCCGGCGAGGCCGCCCAGGTTGGCTCCGTCGCCCTTGCCGATGCTGGTGATGAAGAAGCTCATGGGCTGCAACGGGGCCTGCTGAGCAGCCGGCTGCTGCGCGCTCAGGAGAGCGGGCGAGGCGGACAGAATCAGGGTGGCCGCGAGCGTTTGAAGATTGATCTTCATGGGTTTCCTTCTCCGATGCGGTTGAACGGCCTGCCCCAACGGGCAGGTGTGGCTTTGGGCCAGTATAATTGACCGCCGATGCGCGGGACAGAAAAGCACAGACGAGGTTCGACTACACGTGATGAAACTTGGGAGCCGGGGCCCGTTGGCCGCTCTTCTCGCTCTTTCGTTCGCCGCCTGCAAGGAGGCGGAGCCGCCCTACGTCTCCCCGGTCACCTGGGATACGGCCCAGGTCGTGATCGCGGGCGCCGCCGATACAGCGCGGCTCCTGGTGGAGATTTCCGACACGGAGGCGCGCAAGTCCTACGGCCTGATGGCGCGTCCGTCGTTGAATCCCGAGTCGGGCATGCTCTTCACCTACGACTCGGCGCAGGCCGGCGATCGCGCCTTCTGGATGTTCCGCACGAAGATGCCGCTCGACATCGCGTTCATCGACAGCGCGGGGGCGATCGGCAGGATCCTCGAGATGGTGCCTTGCGAGAGCGAGCTCTACGCGGAGGCGTGCCCGAGGTATGAGCCGAGCGTCCCCTACTGGTCGGCGCTCGAGGTGAACCAGGGATGGTTCGGGAGGCACGGTATCGCGGAAGGCGACACGGTGCGGGTGGAGACGAAGCCGGGCGGCTGAGCTAGAGCGCCTTCTCCAGGAAGCGCCGCACGATTCCCGTGAAGACCCCCACGTCGGTCAGGAAGCCGTCGTGGCCCGAGGACGATTCGATCTCGATCAGCTCGTGTCCGGCTCCCAGCTGCTCGTAGAGGGAGCGCGTCTGCCACGCGGGCGCGATCGAATCCGGCTCCATCGAGACCAGCGTGATCGGGAGGGCGACTTTGGCCGGATCCAGCTGGTGGAGATCCATCGACAGGCTGAGGCAGAGGAACTCCGCGGCGTCGAAGCGCTCCGCGAACATCTGTCCGTGATAGTCGAGGTACTCCTCGACCGGGAAGCGCGGACCCTCCGGCCCAACCGTGGCCGCCCCGTCGAAGCGCCGCTGGAACTCCTCCTGCGATCGATACGTCGTCATCGCGAGCGCGCGTGCGAGCGCGAGACCTTCCTTCTCCTGCCCGCGCGCGACCGCGGCGGTCACGAT
>CAMCNM010000249.1 GCA_945876015.1 Gemmatimonas phototrophica | reverse complement strand
CCCCCCACCCCCCTGTGTATGTACTCGTGGGTAGATCGCCCAATCGGCTGAGGAACCTCATGTACGATCCGCTCCGCGCGAAAGCCAAGGTGGCCCTCTACACGGGCACCGCGTTCATCATCGGGATCGGCCTTGCCGCCGGCCTCGGGTGGACCCAGGCCCAGGTCGGTCCCGTGATCGACGAGAAGCCGATCCTCTCCGCCGAGATGGTGAAGCCGGCGCAGGATCTGAGCGACGCGTTCACCCACATCGCCGACGTGATCACGCCCGCCGTAGTCCGCATCCAGTCGCGGCGGCCCGCCTCCCCGCGCACGGCCGAGGACAGCCCGCTCCGCTTCTTCGGTGGACCGCAGCCTGATCCGCAGGATCCGCCCGAGCCGGACTACTCGGGCGGCAGCGGCTTCATCATCTCGGCGGACGGCTACATCATGACCAACCACCACGTCGTGAGGGACGCCGATCAGATCACCGTGTACCTGCACGACCGGCGGTACTTCGAGGCGCACGTCATCGGTGGCGATCCGTTCACCGACGTCGCCGTGATCAAGATCGACGTCCCGGACAAGCTCGCCTATCTGCCTTTCGGCGATTCCGACGACGTGCAGGTCGGGCAGTGGGTGCTCGCGGTGGGCAACCCGGGCTTCGGCGGAGGCGGCAACCAGTTGGACTACACGGTGACGCAGGGGATCGTGAGCGCGCGCGGGCGCGGGCTCAACATCCTCAGGGAGGAGCTGAATCGGCAGTTCGGCGCCGACCCGGCGACCCAGAGCTTCGCGAACTACGCGATCGAGGACTTCATCCAGACCGACGCGGTGACCAACCCCGGCAACTCGGGGGGACCGATGGTCAACCTGCGCGGCCAGACCGTGGGCATCAACTCGGCCATCGCCACCACCAGCAACTACTGGCAGGGCTACGGGTTCGCGATTCCGATCAACATCGCGCGTCACGTGATGGAAGACATCGTCGCCTACGGCCAGGTGAGGCGGCCGCTGATCGGCGTGGCGATGAACGACGTCACTCCCGAGGACGCCGATCTGTACGGGCTCCCCTCCGTCTCGGGCGTGGTGGTACAGATGGTCACCCCGCGGGGCCCCGCGGAGGGCGCCGGCATCCGCGCCGGCGATGTGATCACCGCGGTGGAAGGGAAAGCGGTCGGCTACTCGGGCCAGCTCCAGCAGCGCATCGCCGAGCACCACCCCGGCGACCGGATCACGCTCACCCTCTATCGCGACAGGAAGATCGTGCAGGTGCCCGTTCAGCTGGGCGAGGCTCCGATCAACGCCGCCACGACGAGGGCTGCCGCGCCGGCGCAGGTGGCCGAGGAACGGCTAGGCATCCAGGTGGACGTTCTGAACGCCGAGGCCGCGCAGGCCCTCGGCTACGCGAGACCGGGTGGGGTGGTGATCAGCGGCGTGGCGCCGGGGAGCGCGGCGGAACAGCGTGGCCTCGGTCGGGGCCTCAAGGTCGTCAAGATCGACGGGAAGGACGTGGTCCGTCCGGAGGATGTGCGGGCGGCCCTGGACGCGGTACCGGCCGGAAGGATCGTGTCGCTGGTGGTAGAGTCCCCAATGGGCGACCAGAGGATCTACAACGTGAGGATGCCGACCCGGTAGCAGAGGGCCGCATCGGGGAGGCCGGGGGCGGGGGGCCGGTTCGGCCTCCCGCCCCCGCTCGTTCCCGCCCCCCTCCCCCCGGCCCGGTCGTTGATCCCTCCCGGCGGGCACGGTTATCTTTTGGGCACTCCCTGAAATCGCGCGAAAGTGGCGGAATGGTATACGCGCGAGACTTAGGATCTCGTGGCTTCGGCCTTGGGGGTTCGAGTCCCCCCTTTCGCATCGTAGGGACGCTCGAAACATCTCTTTTTCCGGGTTACCTGGACTCATGACGATCGCCTCCGCCCAACTCCACATCGACGTCGAGGAAGGGGAGCGCTGGCGCCGCACCGTTTCGGTGACGGTCCCGGCCGACGTGGTGCAGCAGGAGCGCGACGTGGTGGTGAAGAAGCTCGCGAGCCGCGTCCGACTACCAGGGTTCCGGAAGGGGAAGGTCCCCACCTCGGTGGTGGAGCGTCAGTACGGCCAGGAGCTCCAGAAGGAGACGCTCGACCGGGTGATCGGCGAAGCGTATCGCACCGCGATCGCGGAGAAGGCGCTCCAGCCGATCAGCCAGGGTGAAGTCCAGAACGTCGATTACAAGCCCGAGGCCGATCTCACGTTCCAGGTCTCGTTCGACGTGCGGCCCGAGATCGCCGTCGCGCACCTGGGCGGATTCAAGGTGACGCGCCCCCGCGTCCAGATCGCGCCCGCACAGGTGGATCTCGTGATAGACCGTCTGCGCGACCAGAACTCCCTGTGGCGCCCGATCGAGGACGGCGGCAAGGCGCAGGAGGGAGAACTAGTCACGGTGCGGATCACTCCGCTCGACGCGGAGGGAAAGCCCGAGGGCGAGCCTCAGGGCTACCAGATGGTCGTCGGTGACGGGGACGCGATCCCGGATGTCGAAAGTGCGATCATGAAGCTGGCGCCGGGGAGCGGCGGCGACTTCACGATCCGCTTCCCGATGGACAGCCCCGACGCGAACAAGCGCGGCACCGAGCAGAAGGTCCACATCGACCTGGTGGACCGGCGACTGAAGGAGCTTCCCGCGCTGGACGACGAGTTCGCGAAGACGCTCGGGGACTTCGAGAGCGTGGACGCGCTCCGCGCCCGCGCGCAGAGCGACATGGAAGCGGAGGCGAACGCCGAGGCCGACGCGTCCGTCAACACGCAGCTGATCGACCTGGTGGTGGACGCGAACCCGTTCGAGGTCCCGATCTCGATGGTGGAGCGCTACGTGCAATCCCTGCTGGGCGACACCAGCAAGGCGGACCCGGACGCCGTGGCGCAGGCCCGCGACCAGATCCGTCCGGAGGCTGAGCGCGGCGTGAAACGCATCCTGGTGATCGACCACGTTGCCGACGCCAAGGAGCTCCACGCGACGCCCGAGGAGCTCGAGGCACGGCTCGCGGAGATCGCCGCGATGAGCAAGACGACGCCGGCGAAGGCACGCGCCAGCCTCCAGAAGGCGAACCGGCTGGAAGCGCTCGAGCGCGAGATCACCGAGCGGAAGGTGATGGAGTTCCTCCGGGGACAGTCGGACATCCAGGCAGAAAATTGAACCGCCACGAAGGACGCTGAGCAGACATGCCGATCTATCCTCCATATGTGATCGAACGTACCAGCCGCGGGGAGCGGAGCTACGACATCTTCAGCCGCCTCCTCATGGACCGGATCATCTTCCTCGGGAGCGGCATCGACGACATGGTGGCGAACATCATCGTCGCCCAGCTCCTGTTCCTCGACGCCGAGGACCCCGAGCGGGACATCAGCATGTACATCAATTCTCCCGGGGGCAGCGTGTACGCGGGTCTGGCGAT
>CAMCNM010000248.1 GCA_945876015.1 Gemmatimonas phototrophica | reverse complement strand
GGAGATGGCAAAGTGAGCGAGCGCCGGGTTCGCCGAACCCACTGGGAAGTGGTTCTGGCCGAGGACAACGACGACCATGCATTGCTCATTCGCATGGCGCTCGAGCGCGCGTCCAAGCTGCCCGTGGAAGTGCGCCGCGCCCGGAACGGCGACGAGGCGATCGAGCTGGTCGAGACGTTCCCGCCGGATCTCCTCCTGCTCGACCTCAAGATGCCCGGCCGCTCAGGCCACGAGGTGCTCCAGAGGCTCAAGGGCGACGACCGGCTCCGGCGCGTTCCGGTCGCGGTCCTCACGTCATCCGATCGCGACGAGGACGTCGCGCGCAGCTATGGGCTCGGCGGCAATCACTTCATCACCAAGCCGGAAGATCCAGCCGAGCTCGAGACGCGTCTCCGTTCGCTGCTGAACAATCTCTCCGAGCTGCGCGGCATCACGCGCGGATCGGGTGGCCTCGAGACCACCGCGCGCAGCGTCATGCAGCCGGGCAGCCTGGCGATGCGCCGGGCCGTGGCCTGGGGCATAGCCGTCGCCATCCTGGTCGGTCTGGTGATCTTCGCCCTCGTCACGGGCGTGATCGGCTGAGCTGATCCCCACGACAGTCTGGATTCGCAGCCCCCTCCCGGGCGGCGTGCGCACTTGTTCTAGACACCCCCCGGGGGTATATATGCCCATGGAGCGGATCGAGCTCAGCGTGAGCGGAATGCACTGCGCGGCGTGCGTGACCCGGGTGGAGCGCGCGATCCGGTCGGTGCCGGGGGTGGTCGAAGCCGATGTGGGCCTCGCCACGGAGTCGGCGCGGGTCGCGTTCAGCGGAACCCCGGACGTGCCGGGCGTTCAGGAGGCCGTGCGCAAGGCGGGCTATCAGGCCGAGCCTGTGCTCCGTCCCGAGGCTCTGTTCCGCGAGCGCGAGCAGGAGCGCGAGCACGAGTACGCCCGGCTTCTCCGCCGCTTCGGCTGGGGCGCCGTGCTCGCGCTTCCGGTGCTCCTGATCGGTCACGCCGACCGTTTCCTCTTTCCTTCGATCACCCACGAAGGCATGCGCTCGCTCTGGGCGCTCTCCGGCTTCCTGACCGTCCCGCACCTCGTGTACGTCGGCCGCGGATTTTTCACGCGCGCGTGGAGCGCGCTCCTGCGCCGCGAAGCGAACATGGACACTCTGGTCGCGCTGGGGACGGGCTCGGCGTGGCTCTACTCGACCGCCGTCGTCGCGGCTCCGGGTCTCTTTCCCGCGGGGACGGCGCACCCGTTCTACGAGGCGACGGCGGTGGTCATCACCCTCGTCGTGCTCGGTCAGGCGCTCGAGTCGCGCGCGCGGGGACGGACGTCGCGCGCGCTCCATAGACTCATGGATCTCCGCCCGCAGACCGCGCGCGTGCTGCGCGATGGAGTGGAAGTCGAGATCGCCGCGGCCGACGTGGTGGTCGGCGATCTGGTCGTCGTGCGCCCGGGGGAGAAGGTGCCGGTGGACGGCACCGTGGCGGAGGGCCGGAGCGCGGTGGACGAGTCGATGATCACGGGCGAGAGCCTGCCCGTCGAAAAGGTCGTCGGTGACGCGGTGGTCGGAGGCACGCTCAACCGGTCCGGCTCCTTCCGATTCAACGCCACCCGTGTTGGCAAGGACACTGTCCTGGCGCGCATCGTCCAGATGGTGCGTGAAGCGCAGGCCTCGAAGCCACCGATCCAGAAGCTGGTGGATCAGGTGGCGGGAGTGTTCGTGCCGACCGTGATCGGAATCGCGCTGGTGGCGTTCACGGTCTGGTACGTCTTCGGGCCAGAGCCTCGTCTCAACTTCGCGGTCGTGATCGCCGTGTCGGTCCTGGTGATCGCGTGTCCCTGCGCGCTGGGACTCGCGACGCCGATCTCGATCATAGTGGCGGTCGGCAAGGCGGCCGAGGCCGGGGTGCTCGTGCGCGAGGCCAGCGCGCTCCAGGCAGCCGGGCGCGTGGACGTGGTGGTCCTCGACAAGACGGGCACCGTCACCGAAGGGAAGCCCGCGCTCACCGACCTGGTCCCCCTGGGGGGGCCGTCCGCCGACGAAGTGCTCGACTGGGCCGCCGCGGTGGAACAGGGCTCCGAGCATCCTGTCGCGGGTGCCGTGGTCGAGGCGGCGCACGTCCGCGGACGCGCTCTTCTGGTGGCGACGGAGTTCGAGGCGCACGCAGGCCAAGGCGTCACCGCCCTCGTGGCGGGCCGGACGGTCGCGATCGGGAGCGAGGCCTTCCTCGAGGGCCGCGGCGTCGATACGCGCGGCTCTCGTGAGGTCGTCGCCCGGCTGAGCGAGGAAGGGAAGAGCCCCATGCTCGTCGCGCGGGGGACGGATCTGGTCGGCGCGCTCGCGGTCGCCGATCCCGTGAGGGCCGACGCCCGCGCTCAGGTCGCGCGCCTGCGCCGGCTGGGATGCGAGGTCGTCCTCCTGACGGGCGATCATGAGCGGACGGCTGCCGCGGTCGCGCGTCAGGTGGGCATCGAGCGCGTGATCGCGCGCGTGCTGCCGGAGGAGAAGGCGGCTCGCATCGCGGAGCTGCAGGCCGGCGGGAAGCGGGTCATGATGGTCGGCGACGGGGTGAACGACGCGCCGGCGCTGGCGCGGGCGGACGTGGGAGTCGCGATGGGAGGCGGCACCGACGTGGCGATGGAAACCGCGGATCTCACGCTGATGGGCGGCTCGCTGCGTGGCGTGGGCGACGCGATCGAGCTTTCGCGTGCCACCGTGCGCAACGTGCGCCAGAACCTGGTGGGAGCGTTCCTCTACAACGTGCTCGGCATCCCGGTGGCCGCCGGCGTCCTCTATCCGTTCTTCGGGATCCTGCTCTCGCCGATGATCGCGGGAGCGGCGATGGCGTTCAGCTCGGTCACCGTGGTCGCGAACGCGAACCGCCTGCGGGGGTTCCGGCCCAGCTGACCCACCGCGAGGAGCTATGGGCCTCTCGTGTTGATCCCCTCTCCCCCGCGGGCCAGATTGAGCCCTCTCCGCGTGCCGCCGCGGCGCTCGTCGTCTCCCGGACTCCCCTGATGGCCGAAAGCTCGGACACACCCCTCATGCAGCAGTGGCGCGAGGTGAAGTCGCGCCACCGCGACGCCCTCGTGTTCTTCCGGGTGGGGGACTTCTTCGAGCTCTTCTACGGCGACGCGGAGGAGGGATCGAAGCTGCTCGGGCTCACCCTGACCGCGCGCAACAACGGCGCGGCGAGCGCGGTGCCCCTCGCCGGAGTGCCCGCCAAAGCGCTCGACGACTATCTGGCGCGCCTCGTCCGCCTCGGTCGGCGCGTGGCGATCTGCGATCAGGTCGAGGATCCCGCCGAGGCGAAGGGGATCGTCCGGCGCGAGGTGGTCGAGACGATCACACCGGGCACCGTCATCCAGGACAGCCTGCTCAGCGCGCGCCGCAACAACTACATCGTGGCGCTCTCGCCGCTCGACGGCGGAACGCGCGCGCTCGCCGCGCT
>CAMCNM010000247.1 GCA_945876015.1 Gemmatimonas phototrophica | reverse complement strand
CGCTCGGTTCTGACGGCCCCCGCGGGCAGGACCAGCACCCACTCGACGATCCGGCCCGCCATCTCCCCTACCTCGACCTGCACACCGTCGATCACTAGGCTCTCGCCCACTTTCGGCAGCCGCTCGAGACGCTCCATCAGGAACCCGGCGAGCGTGGTGGCCTCACCCTCCCAGTGCACGCCGAGCAGGCTGGCGGCGTCCTCGAGCCGGAGCGAGCCGGGCAGCCGCATGCGGCCGTCCGGCATGCGCTCCGGTCCGGCCTCCGGCGACTTGAACTCGTCCGCGACGCCGCCCAGGATCTCCTGGAGCACGTCGGCCACCGTGAGGAGACCCGCGGTGCCCCCGAACTCGTCCGAGACCATCGCCATGTGCTGGCGCTCGGCCCTGAACCGCTCGAGCACGCGGTCCAGTGTGAGGCTCGAGGGGATGAACAGGACGCTCCGGATCGGCACGGTCTCCGCGCCATCAAGCGCCTGCCGCGCGATGTCCTGCACGTGCATGTACCCGGTGATCTGGTCGAGCGTGTCCTGGTAGACGGGCAGCCGCGTGTACGGGCTGTCGGCCGCCAGCGCGACGATCTGCTTGAACGGCGTGCCGGCCCTGATGCCCAGGATCTCGTTGCGCGGCACCATCACCTCGCCGACGCTCAGCGCGCCCAACCGGAGGGCCCGGCGCAGCCGCGCGTGCTCGTCTGGCTCGATCAGGCCCCCCTGCCGGCTCTCCGCGATCAGGTACTCGATCTCGTCCGGGGAGTGGATGTGGGCGTGGCTCCCCTGATCGACGCCGAACAGCCTCAGGATCGCCTGTCCGCTCCCGTTGAGCAGGGAGATGAACCACGAGAACGCGCGCAGCGACCACTCCATCGGGAGGAGCGTGTAGAGCGCGGCCTGCGTCGGGTACTGGAGCGCGAGCGACTTGGGCATAAGCTCGCCCAGGATCATCTGCGCCACCGTGAGGACGAGCAGCACGACCACGAACGCGGCGGTTCCGGCGGCCACGGTCTCCATCCCGGCGAGCCCCTCGAACAGCGGCATCAGCACGGGAGCCAGACGCTGCTGGCCGTACGCGCCGAGGACCAGGCTGCTGATCGTGATCCCGATCTGGCTGGTGGCGATGTAGCGGTCGAGCCGGTGGGGGTCCGCGAGGTACGGCAGGAGGCGCTGGGCCAACCAATCGCCCTCCTCGGCGCGCTGCTGTACGCGGCTCCGCCGCACACTCACGGCGCCGAACTCGGCAGCGACGTAGAGCGAGTTCACCAGAATGAGCAGCAGGAGGACGAGAAGTACCGAAACGCTCATGCCGGAAAGAGCCTCAATGCGAAAGCATCGGGTTTCACCCCGGCAGGAGCTGGCGCAGCACGAACCCGATGTTGGCGGGTCGCTCGGCGAGACGGCGCATGTACCACGGGAACCAGTGGGTCCCGTAGCTCACGAGGACGCGGAGGGAATATCCCTCGCGCAGCAGGCGATCCTGCTCGCGCGTCGCGATCCCGTAGAGCATAGCGGCCTCCCAGCGCTCCCGTGACACCCCGGCCCGCTCCCCCACCTCGGCCACGTGCCTGATCATCGCCGGATCGTGGGTGCCGAACGCGGGACGGCCGACCTCGCCCTGTCCGAGGGCCGTCATGAGACGCGCACCGATGCGACGGAATGCGTCGTCCACGTCCTTCCTGCTCGCATACGCGATCTCCGCCGACTCCATGTAGGCTCCCTTCACGAGACGGACGCTGGGTCTCGAGGGGAGCAGCGCTTCCAGATCGTCCGCCGTCCGGTACAAATACGCCTGCAGGCAGAGCCCGACCTGCGGGGTCTCGGCGCGCGCGGCGCGGTACAGCTCCAGGGTGCGGTCCACGAACCCTGAAGACTCCATATCCAGCCAGACCTTGGTGCCGTCCGCGGCCGCCTCGGCGATCAACGCCCTCAGGTTCTCCTCCGCGATCCCCAACCCCAGATCGAGTCCGATGTGGGTCGGCTTCACCGAGATCTCGATCTCGAGACCGTTCATCCGGGACTGCTCCAGCACCCCGCGACAGTGATCCACCACTCCCCGCGCACCCGCGGCCGAGGTGGCGTTCTCACCCAGCATGGTGAGTATCGCGCCCGCCCCACGCTCCCGCAGCCGGCGCGCCTCGGCCAGGGCGTCCTCGGCCCGCTCCCCCGGCATGAACCGGCGGACCGCCCGACGCACGAATCCGTAGCGCGGCAGCCGGTGGGCCAGGAACGGGTTGTTGGAGGCCCAGAGAAAGGGCGCGCGGAGGAAGGTCATCGCTCTCGGGTCTGCACAGGACACGCCAGGGGCAGCCCCAGGAACGGTACCAGCGCGCCGGTCGGAAGGGAAAGGGACCGGGGCCTCCGGAACGGGAAACATTTGCCTCCGGGGCAGGACCCAGGGGCCCCAAAGTCCGGTCAGGTAGGCACTTGGAGAATCGTCGGCTCGCGTGGCGTTACGAGGCATATGCTTGACCCCGGCTCTGCGGCCGACCGAGATTGGAAATCCGATGCCGATCGCCGAGGCACCCCGTCGGCGTGTCCCCAGCCGAGCCCTGTTCCTCTCCCTGGCCGCCCTCGCCGTTCCGGTGGTGGCCGCCTTGGCATTCCCCGAATTCCTGGGTCAGTACGGGCCGCTGCTCTGGCTCCTGCTCCTGATCCCGGCCTTCCTGCTGGCCTACTACCGGGGGTGGAGAGGCGCCGCGACGGCGCTCGCCGGGGGAATGGCCACCCTGTCGATGACCCAGGTCGCGGCGAACTGGATGGGAATCCAGGTCCCGGGCCTACTCTTCGGGATCGTCGTGGTCTACGTCGCGATCTCCCTCGGGATCGGGAGCCTGGCCGAGCGCCTCCACCGCGACATGGACGAGGTGGAGGACATGGCCTTCACCGACGTGCTGACCCACCTGCCGAACCGCCGGCACGCGCGCGTCTTCCTCGAGAACGAGTTCGCCGCCGCCGAGCGGGGCCGCATGCTCTCCGCGGTCCTCTTCGACCTGGATGGGTTCAAGAAGTTCAACGACAGCTACGGGCACCAGGCGGGGGACGAAGCGCTGCGCAGCTTCGCCGACATTCTGACCCGGGCCACGCGGCGCATGAACCTCTCGGCTCGCTTCGGCGGCGAAGAGTTCCTCGCGGTGCTCGCGGGATCCGACGCGGAAGGCGCGATGGTGTTCGCGGACCGGGTGCGCACCTCGCTGCACGCGCGGAAGCTCGGGAACGAGGGTCTCACGGTGAGCGCCGGGGTCGCGACGTACCATGCCAACATGCGCTCGCCGGACGAACTCCTCGCCGCCGCGGATCACGCGTTGTATCAGGCGAAACGCGAGGGGCGGAACTGCGTCCGGCTGTTTGGGCACGGGGCTCTGGAGCGCGCCCACCCGGACGCCGGAATGGCGCCGGATGCGGGGATGTCCGAGTACCCGCGCGCGTCCGAGGACATCGGGAAGGGCCGTCCGCC
>CAMCNM010000246.1 GCA_945876015.1 Gemmatimonas phototrophica | reverse complement strand
GGGCCGACGCCGAGGGGTTGGAAGAGGTCACGTACAGGGCTCTGCCCCGACGGAGCTCGAAGAGTGCGCGCTCTACCTTATGCATCTTTGAACCGGTAGTGTTTACGGAAATCCCCCTCCGGGCGGCATTCATGCCGCGGGAAGCGTGCTTGGGAGGGGTCGACGAAGGGAGGTCACAGTACCAAGATGCTGAGGCTCATATTCGCCTGGTCGCTTGTCAATGGGCTGTTACTCGCGCCTCAGTGGATATACCCCGTGGAGGGCCAATCGGTCGGCTGGTTCGCGCTGGAGGCTCCGCTCCTCGTGGGGCTCCTGGCCGTCCTCCCCAAACGGCGGTGGAGCCTGGGGCTGACCAGTGCCGTCTCCCTCCTGTTGATCGTCACAACCCTGATTTTACTCGTGGACACGGGTTTCCTGGCCAGCCTCGGACGGCCCTTCAACCTGTTCCTCGACCTCTACCTCGTGGACGCGGTCAAGAACCTGATGGTGGGCAACATCGGGGTGCCCAAGTCGATCGGGGTCCTGTGCGGGATCATCCTCGTCTTCGGCCTGATCACCTGGGGGCTCACCCGTCTCCTGGCCCCCGCCGACGACAAGACGCCCCATCTCGCGCGGCGGCTATCCGGGGTCGCGCTGATCGCGCTGTTCGCGCTCGGGATCGACCAGGGCGCCAAGCTCTCCTTCGTGGGGAGTCGTATCGACAGGCCGGTCGTGCGGCTGGCCAGGGAACAGGCGGAGCAGCTCAGGCTCACCCGCGCGGAACGGCATAACTTCGCGGCCGAGCTCGCGTCGGCTCCCGACAGCTACGCGGGAACGCCCGGACTCCTCTCCAAGCTCCGGAACCAGGACGTGCTGCTCACGTTCATCGAGGCGTACGGGGTCTCGGCGTACGAGGATCCGCAGTGGAAGGTCGTGATGCGCCCCAAGTTCGACGAGATGGCGAGCCGGCTCGCCGCCGAAGGCCTCTACGTCGCGACCGGAAAGCTTCTCTCGTCCACGCAGGGCGGTCAGTCGTGGTACGCGCACGGCACGGTGGTGAGCGGACTCTGGCTCAACACGCAGCTTCGCTACGATCTGCTGATGGCGAGCGAGCGCGAGACGATGGTGGATGACTTCCGTCGCGCGGGATACTCCACCGCGGCGGTGATGCCCGCCATCACGACGCAGTGGCCCGAGGGCGAGCGGCTCGGATACGATCAGGTGTACACCGCGGCGAACATCGACTACCAGGGGCCGCCGCTCTACTGGGTGACGATGCCGGACCAGTTCACGATGTCGTTCCTGCAGAAGACCGTGCGGCCGCGCGCCGACGGGAAGCCGCTCTTTGCCGAGACCGCGCTCGTGAGCAGCCATATCCCGTGGACGCCGATCGTGCCGATGCTCGCGTGGGATTCGATCGGCAACGGCTCGGTGTTCGCGCCGTTGGAGGCGGAGGGCGCGCCGCCGGGCGAGCTGTTCGATCCCGATCAGCTGCGCGTGGACTACCCGAGGTCGCTCGCGTACTCGCTCGACGCGACGATCGGATTCGCAGAGCAGTACGTGGACGACGAGACCCTCTACATCGTGCTGGGGGATCACCAGCCGGTGCCGTGGGTCACGGGCGAGGACGTCACGCGCCACGTGCCGATCCACGTCATCACGCGCGACAAGGAACTGCTCGAGCCATTCCTCGCCTGGGGATTCTCGCCGGGCACGTACCCGAGCCCCACTCAGCCGGAGCATCGCATGGACGAGTTCAGATCCTGGTTCGTGCACGCGTTCAGCGATCCGTCGGTCGTTGAGCACGAAGCGGCGCACGACTCCACGCACGCGGTGGCCCAATGACGCGGCGCTACGACGCGGGCGCGCGCTTCTTCCACTGGCTGTTCGTTCTGCTGTTCGCGGCGCAGGTCCCCGCCGGGATCCTCATGATCGTCCCTGCGGTGATCGGCGACTTCCCGGTCCTTCCCGGGGTCGAGCAGCGCACGATCGACGTGATCTACGTGTTCCACAAAGGGTTGGGGGCGGTCCTTCTCGTCGTCGTGCTCGCGCGGCTGGTCTGGCGGCTCTTCCACCGGCCCCCGCCGTTCCCCGACACGATGCCGCCGCTCGAGCAGAAGATCGCCCATCAGACACACTGGGCGATGTACTTCCTGATGGTGCTCGCCTCGGTGACCGGATACGTGCACGTGATCGGGCTCGGCTTTCCGATCGAGCTCCTGAACGCGCTCGGCGTCCCGCCGCTGCTCCCGAAGATGGAGGGGATCGCGGTGGCGGCGTCGTTCGTCCACCGATTCACCTCGTTCGCGCTCACCGGCCTCGTCGCCGTGCACGTGGCGGAAGTCCTGCGCCACCACTTGGTGGAGAAGGACGGGACCCTGGGTCGGATGTGGCCCCCGTTCGGAGGGGGAGCCCCGAAGACATGAGTGGCGCTTGAGCGGTCTCGTCGGTCGCCTGCGGTCGCTCGTCGTCTACTGGCGGCCCGGGCGGCAGGGCGGGCTCAGGCGTATGTACCGGCCGTTCGTCGGTCCGGGCGATCTGGTCTTCGACATCGGCGCCCACATGGGAGACCGCACCGCGGCGTTCGCCGCGCTGGGCGCGCGGGTGATCGCCTTCGAACCGCAGCCCGAGATCCGGAAGTGGCTCGAGAAGATGGTGGGGTCCGACGAGCGGGTGACGATCCGGAGGGAGGCGGTCGGGCGGCAGGTCGGCACGGCGCGCCTCGCGATCAGCCGGGACAACCCCACGCTCTCCACCCTGGCGGAGGACTGGCGCGACAGCCTCCCCAAGGCCAACCCTTCCTTTCGGAACGTCCGCTGGGACGACACCGTCGAGGTCCCCGTCACGACTCTGGACGCGCTGATCGCAGCCTATGGTGTGCCGCGGTTCTGCAAGATCGACGTCGAGGGGTTCGAGGCCGAGGTGCTGGCCGGGCTGAGTCAGCCGGTCGCGGGAGTCTCGATCGAGTTCGTCTCGGGCGGGGTGGACGTGGCCGTCGCGTGCCTGCGGCGGCTCGAGGCGCTGGGCTCGTACGAGTTCAACGCGATCCCCGGGGAGAGGAGGAAGTTCGTGTTCGAGCGCTGGCAGTCGGGCGAGCAGATCGAGCGCTGGCTCGAGGCGGGCGCCGACGGCGCGTCCTCGGGCGACATCTACGCGAGGCTTTCCGATGGCATTCGATGAAGGCCTGGCCGAGCGCTTGAGGGAGGTCCTCGCGGATCGTCCGGGGATCACCGAAAAGAGGATGTTCGGTGGACTGGCGTTCATGTCCCCCGACCACATGTTCGTCGGCATCGTCGGGGACGTCCTGATGGCCCGGGTGGGACCGGAGGGTCAGGAGGAGGCGCTGTCCCGGCCTCACGTCCGGGTGATGGACTTCACGGGGCGGCCGATGAAGGGATATGTCTTCGTGGATCCGCCGGGATTCGAGAGCGACGAGAGTCTCGCGGGCTGGGTCGAGAGGTGTGAGGGTCTCGTGCGCTCCCTGCCGCCCAAGAAGCGGAAATGACCA
>CAMCNM010000245.1 GCA_945876015.1 Gemmatimonas phototrophica | reverse complement strand
GTGACGCACCAACTCCTCGAGGCCGGGCTCGAAGATCGGGATCTCGCCCTTCGAGAGCCGGGCGATCTTCCCGTGATCGACGTCCGCGCACACGACGTCGTGTCCCGTCTCGGCCAGGCAGGCACCGACCACGAGACCGACGTATCCGGTTCCGACGACCGCGATGTTCATCGCTGATCAGGCAATCCCGTAGTAGTCACGGTACCACTCCACGAAGCGCCGGACGCCCACCTCAACGGTCGTGCTCGGACTGTACCCCACCGCCTCCTCCAGCAGAGAAACGTCGGCCCAGGTGGAAGGTACGTCGCCCAGCTGCATGGGGAGTAGTCGCCGCTCCGCTTTCTTGCCTAGACATTCCTCCAGCACGTCGATGAAACGGAGCAGGTTGGTGGGCCGGCCGTTTCCTATGTTGTAGATCCGCCACGGAGCTGTGCTCGTGGCGGGGTCGGGCGCTGCACCGTCCCAGTTCGGGTTGGGCTGGGCGGGCACGTCCGCGACGCGGACGATGCCCTCGACGATGTCGTCCACGTAGGTAAAGTCCCGGCCCATCTCTCCGTGGTTGAACACGTCGATCGGACGTCCTTCCACGATCGCCTTCGTGAACAGGAACAACGCCATGTCGGGACGACCCCACGGACCGTACACGGTGAAGAAGCGGAGGCCACTCGATGGAATGCCATAGAGGTGGCTATAGCTGTGCGCCATCACTTCGTTCGCCTTCTTCGTCGCGGCGTAGAGCGTGATCGGATGGCTCACGCTCTCTCGCTCCGAAAAGGGCATCCGCGCGTTTGCCCCGTACACGCTGCTCGTCGAGGCATAGACCAGATGCTCGACTCCGGTGGCCCGGCACCCTTCGAGGATGTGGAGGAACCCGGTGAGGTTCGAGTCGACGTAGACGTGGGGGTTGGTCAGCGAATACCGGACCCCGGCCTGAGCGGCCAGGTTGATCACCACCTTCGGCCGCACCTTGGCGAAGAGGTTCTCGACGCCCGATCGATCCGCGAGGTCGAGACGGTGGAAGGAGAATCTTGGCCACCGCCGTAACAACTCCAGCCGCCGCTCCTTCAGCGAGACGTCGTAATAATCGTTCAGGTTGTCGAGGGCGACCACTTCGTCACCGCGCGCCAGCAGGCGCTCGGCCGTGTGATAGCCTATGAAACCGGCCGCGCCGGTGACCAGAAATCGTTGGGTCATTGAAACGAGGAGGAAGTGACCAAGGCGGCGAGATCGCCCGCCGGTCAGGCCCGAAGGAGGTGGATCGGTCTCAGTTCCCGACCGACAGGGCGGGCACTTCTTCCACAACCGGAGTGGTACGGCCGCACCACTCCCACACCTCATCCAGCGCCTCGCGCAGCTGTGAATCGCTGACCGCGAGCCGCCAGCGGTCGATCCAGGGCGTGAGGTCCTTGAGCCCGTCCTCGTGGGCGCGAAGAACCAGGTTCACCTTGGGGACGCGCGTCGGAGTCACCCGCTCCTTGGGCGCCACCAGCTCCTCGTGGAGCTTTTCACCCGGCCGCAGTCCGATGTAGCGGATGCGGCTGTCCGGATCGCGGTACTCGCCGGAGAGCCGAATGAGGTTCCGCGCGAGGTCGAGGATCTTGACCGGCTCCCCCATTTCCAGCATCGCGATCCGTCCCTTCCCTTCGGTGAGCAGCGACGCCTGAAGCACGAGCTGACTGGCTTCTGGAATCGTCATGAAGAACCGGCTGACCTCGGGGTGGGTGACCGTGAGCAGTTCCCCCGCCTCCATCTGCTGACGGAACACCGGAATCACGCTGCCCTGGCTCGCGAGCACGTTGCCGAAGCGCACGACCATGTATTCGGTGCGTGGATAGTCGCGCTGCGCCGCGAGCACCATCAGCTCGGCGACGCTCTTGGTCGCGCCCATCACGTTGGCCGGACGAACCGCCTTGTCGGTCGAGATGAGCACGAAGCGCTCGCAGCCGTGTCGCCCCGCCGCCTCGGCCACGTGGTGCGTGCCCAGCACGTTGTTCCGCACCGCCGCGCGGACGTTGCTCTCCATCAGGGGCACGTGCTTGTAGGCAGCCGCGTGGAACGTCCGGTGGATGCGCTCGTTCCCGAACAGCGACTCGAGCATCGGCTGATCCAGGATGTCGCCCACGACGGGGCGCAGATCCACTTCCGGGAACTTCTTCCTGAGCTCGAGCTCGAGGAAGAAGAGCGGGCTCTCGGCCTGATCGAGCAGGATCAGTCGGGAGGGTCTATGGAGCGCGACCTGGCGGGCCAGCTCCGAGCCGATCGACCCGGCCGCGCCCGTGATGAGGACCGTGCAGTCCTGGAAATCGTCCGCGAGCTGGGGCAGGGACAGCTCGACCGGGTCGCGGCCGAGCAGATCCTCGATGCGCACGTCCCGGATCTGATTGAGCTTGATCTTCCCTGCGAGCACCGCGGCGATGCCAGGAAGCACGCGGCAGGAGATACCGGTCGGCTCACACAGGTTCACGATTCTGCTGAGGCCCGCGGGATCGAGCGAAGGCAGTGCGATGATGATCTCCGCAGGGCGAATCTTGGCCGTGAGAGAGATCAGGTCGTCGGAGCCGCCCAGGACCGGCACGCCCTGGACTCGGGTGCCCCACTTGAGCGAGTCGTCGTCGATGAACCCGACCGGGATGTATCCGGCGGCGAACGTCACCATCTCGTGCGCCAGGCGCGAACCCGCATCCCCGGCTCCGATGATGATGACGCGCTTCATCGACCGGTCCGATCCGAAATTCCAGCGGCGCCTCATCTGGAATATCATCCGGTACGCGAACCAGGTCCCGCCGGTCAGATAGACCGTGAGCAGGCACTCGATCAGTATGACCGAGTGCGGCACAGGGGGATTGGGCCGCGTGAATTGGAGCGTGAGATAGAACAACACGGTGCCCGTGGCGGAAGAACCGAGCAGCCGTAGGAGGTCGGGGACCCCGACGTATCGCCAGCGGCCCGTGGTCAACCTGAAGAACGCGTTGGTGAGCAGGCGCGTCCCGACCAGAAGGGGCAGGGTCAGCAGGAACGTATCCAGGTGCACTGCGGGCCACTGGAACTCGAAACGAACCAGGAATGCCGCGCCGTAGCCGAGCACCGCGCAGGCGGCGTAGATGGAATACGCAAACAAATGCCGCCGCTCGGCGATCCACCTGTACATCGTCTCGCCCTCGGCTCCTAACTTTGATGAGACCATAACGACTTGTGTAGTGGTTAGGCGTCTAGCGACCCTCGAACATAAGGGGGTCTCGAACCGCTGCAAAGCGCGGGCCGCTTTGTGGGGTATGTCCCGAGTTCAGTTGAAACTCAGGTGATGCCGCAAGAGACGCGGTCACGCTGCCGCGTCGGTGGTCGTGAGGAGATTGGGCGTTAGCTGCCCGTGGTAAAACCAGGCGCTGTGATGGCTGCGGCGGTGAGTGGGAAATTGTAAATTGACGCATGGCCATGGGAATGCGCAGGGACCGAGAGCGGCAAGGGGATCTGTGGATCCCGACGAGTGCGATCGTGGAGACGCCGGG
>CAMCNM010000244.1 GCA_945876015.1 Gemmatimonas phototrophica | reverse complement strand
CGGCGCCACCGCTCGGCTGTCGGCTCCGACCAAGGCGGCACCCCCGCCCGCCCAGACCAAGGCTGCGCCGACGCCCGCTCCGACCAGAGCCGCCTCGAAGACCGCCGAGCCCACGAACACGATGCGGCCCACAACCGGCGCGGCGATCCTTTCCGGTCCGAACGGCGATACGCTCGCGCGCATGCGGCCCGGCGCTCAGCTCCAGGTGGTCGCGCGCCAGGGCAGCTGGGCCCGTGTTCGCGTGGACGGATGGACGTGGCTGCCCGCGCTCGACTCGACGTCCGACGCGGTGGTGGTGAAGATCGACCCCGCCGCGCTCGCCGCCGCGCCAGAAAGCTTCCGTGGGCGCGTGGTCTCGTGGGACCTGCAGTTCCTCTCCGTCGAGCGCGCGGAGAAGATCCGCACCGACTTCTTCGAGGGCGAGCCTTTCCTGCTCACGCGTCACTCGGGCGGCGGATACGTCTACGTGGCGGTGCCCCCCGAGCGCCTCGGCGAGGTGCGCAATCTCCTGCCCCTCGAACGGATCACCGTGATCGGCCGCGTGCGTGCGCCCGCTTCGACGCTCACCGGCAGCCCCATCCTCGATCTGCTCGAGTTTTCCCGCACGGGCGACCGTTGAGGTCTCGGGGACGAAGAGCGTGAATCGTTGTTCTCCGTCGGTCGTAGGTAGGTGGTGAACATGCGCTGTGCCACCTGCGGCGAGCGGCTCGCCGCGACCGACGAGCGTTGCCCCGTGTGCGGCGTCGCCGTCGGTTCACGGCCGAGCCCCTTCAGCACGCTCCGCTTCAACTCCGTCTTCTCTCCCCACGCCGGCGTGCGCCGTTGTCCCCGCTGCCACTATACCGGGGACGGGATCGCCTACTTCCGACGGCCAGGCCACGGCGCCCTCCTGGTCGGTGCGAGTCTGCTCACGTACGGGGTGGGCGGGGTGGTCTACTGGCTCCTACGCCGTCATCACACCGTGTGCCCCAGCTGCGGCTTCCTGTGGGACGATGTCGGACGTCTGCCCGAATCTTCGGGGAGCGGTGCACAGGCGGGCGTGCTCGGGCCGGCGCACGCGGAGCCGCTTCCTTCGGCGGGAGGGATGCGTCGCGCGTTCGGCGGCGTCCTCCTCGCGATCGCCGCGCTGGCGGCCGGCATCGGCATCTCGGGCTCCATCGCCGACGCGCTCACGGCCACGGCGGTGTTCGGGACCGCGGGCACCGGCATGTTCTGGTGGGGATGGAAATCGCTCCAGGATCGCCGCGCCGCGCTCGCGCAGTCGCTCGAGCGCAGGGTGCTGCAGCTCGCCACGCTGAGCGGCGGCACGCTCACGGTCACCGACGTCGCGACGAAGCTCGACATCTCGATGCCCGCCGCCGAGCGGGTGCTCCACGGAATGGACGACGGCTTCCGCGTCACCTCGGACGTCACCGACGAGGGTATCCTCCTGTTTCAATTCCCGGAGGTGCAGCTTCGCCGCCTCGACCCACCGGACTCTGCGAACGATCCGAGGTCCGCCATGGAGTGAGTTCGTATCAATTTGGTACGCGGGAGGTCACCGGATGGAGAGGTTCCTGTTGTACCGTCCGTAGGGCGGTCTTAGTTTCTACCACCCCCCCCGTGGTTCCAATACCTAGTGACATGTCTACATCAACCGTCCTCCGACTCGACGAACACCGCGTTCGGCGCGAGCAGCGGCTGTGCCGCACTCTCGCCTTGCATGCGGCCGATCCCGAGCGCCGCCACGTGCTGGAGCATCTCTCCGGCGTCGTGACGCTGCTCGGTTGTGATCGCGCGGCCGCGGTGTGGGTCGATGAGTACGGACCCGGCCTGGTTCACGTCCACACGATCCTCGATCTCCATTCGGACGCTCCACGCCGCCGCTTTCCAGTCGAGCCGCTGCGGCTCGCATGGAACGACGGTGTTCCGGGGAAGCTCGACCTCTTCGATCTCGGTCGCTCGACACCCCTCCTCCTGCACGACGCAGCGCGGAGTCTCTGCGCGCTTGCGTTGGGCAGCGATGGGGCAAGGGGCTGGTTCCTGGTCGCGGATGGACTCGCCGCGCGCGTGCCGCTCGACCGCGAGACGTCGGGCCATCTCATGTTCCTGGCCGGCGAGTGCGCGGCGGTGCTCCTCCACCGGGACCTCGCGCGCCGTCCGCGCCAGCGCTTCGCCGGATGGCCCGTGCTCCGGGACATCGAGGGTCGCGAGAGCGATGCGGTCGCGAGCGGCCGAATCGGCGGACGCTTCCTCGTCGCGCGCGCGCTGCGCTCGGTGGTTGACGACGACCTGGCCATCGAGCCGTCCGCGCTGGCGCGGCAGCTCGAGGGCGTCGCACGGGAGCTCGCGCGGATTCCGCCAGGCGAACCGGAGCGTCCTCTGTGGGACGACCTGCTCCGGTCGCTCGAGCGAGCCGAGTGGCAGCCGCTCGCGCGTGCCACACTGGAGCTGGCGAAGTCGGTCGAAGACCAGCGGCATACGCACGGGGCCCGCGAGCTCTACACGCTGGCGCATTCGGTCGCGGTCGCCGCGGCCGCGATGAGCGAGGCCGTGGAGAGCGCGCGCCTGCTCGGACGTCTGCACCGCCGTCAGGGCGAGTGGGACGACGCGGTCCGCTGGTACGAGAGTGCGCGCGCCGCCGCGCGTGCCGCCGAAGACGGGCCCACGGAGGTGATCGTGATCGACGGTTGGGCGAGCGTGCTGCGCGATCGCGGCAGCCTGCCCGCCGCCCGTGACCTTCTGCACGAGGGGCTCACCCTCGCGCAGGAGACCGGCGACGACTACTCGATCGCTTCGATCCATCACACGCTGATGACGGTGGAGCAGCGCGCGGGACGACTGCAGCAGGCGATCGCCAACGGCTGGCGCGCAATGAACCTGCACCGGGACGAGGAGACGCGGTACTACGTCCTCGTCTCGCTGGCGGCGTGCTTCGTGAAGATGGGCGAGCTGGACGCCGCGGAGGACAGCTACGCGATCGTGGCCGCCCGGGTGGAAGAGCCCGACTGGCGCTACGCGGCGCTCGGAATGCTCGCGTACATCTCGGCGCTCAGAGGCGATCGCGACGTCTTCGAAGCGCGCGCGGTGCGCTGCGATTGGACCGACTGGTCTACCGGCGCCTCGGTCGCGGTCCACGCTCAGACCCTCCAATACCGGGGGATGAGCTGGAAGGCGCTCGGCGACACCGAGCGGGCGCGCGGCTGGCTGGAGCGGGCGCGCGACTACGCCCAGGAGAACCGGGTCAATCAGGTCTACTTCGAGGTGGAGGCGCTACTCTGGGATCTGGAGAAGCCCGAGGCCGCCGCGACCGCGGATGGCACCGCGGCCGAAGCGGCCTCTGTCGAGCCTGGGCTCCCTGCGACCGAGCTGGCGGAGATCCTGGGCGGTGTGGGCGCCATGCGCCGTGCTCTGGCGCCCACCTTCGCCTAGCTGCCCGTGGCAGAACCGCGTCTCGTCACGCTGGGCTGCGGAGAGCGAACGGAGCGATGAATAGCGACCGGCCGGCGGCGAAGGAGTCGGAAATATGGCCTGAAGCATTCAACCGCGATCTGGA
>CAMCNM010000243.1 GCA_945876015.1 Gemmatimonas phototrophica | reverse complement strand
GGCCCATCACGCGCCGATCGGAGGCGCCAGGCACCCACGATCAGACTGCTATCGAGTACCTTGGCCACGATACTCACACAGCTCCCGGCCATCATCGCCCCGGTGGCCGCCTGTGCAGAGCTTCCCTAGGCGGTCGGCCCTCGTACCCTGCGCCACGCGTAGAACACCGGCACGCCCAGCGCGATGATTCCGAACCCGAACAGGGTCGAGCCCGGCTCCGCCAGCAGCGCGTTCAGCAGCATCGCGACCGAGGCGATCAGGAAGACGATCGGCACCCAGGGATACCCGACGGTCCGATAGGGGCGCTCGAGCTCGGGACGCGTCTGGCGCAGCGTGAACACCGCAAGAACGGTCAGAGCGTAGAACGGCCAGATGCCGAGGATGAATGCGTCGGCCAGCTGCTCGAAGGAGCGCACCGAGACGTATCCCACCCCGAGCGCCGCGGCCAGCGCGATCGCGGCCCACGGAGTCCGCCAGCGGCCGTGCACGGCGGCGATCGGCCGGAAGAACAAACCGTCGTCCGCCATCGCGAAGAGAATGCGCGGACCGGTCATCGTCGCGCCGTTCAGCGCTCCGAACGCGGAGACCATCACCATCGCCGCCACCACCGAGGCCCCCGCCTCGCCGAAGATCGCGCGCGCCGCGTCCGCCGCGACCAGCGGGCGACCCGCCATCTCGGCGACCGGGAGGACGAACAGGTAGGCCGCGTTGACCACCAGATAGATCACGACGATCGCCGCGGTGCCGCCCAGCAGAGCGCGCGGCAGCGTGCGGGTGGGATCCTTCACCTCTCCGCCGATGAAGGTGAGGTCGGCCCATCCGTCGTAGGCCCACATCACCGACACCAGGGCGATCCCGAAGCCGCTCCACGAGAGCGGGGCGAACGAAATCGGTTGGGCGAGCGCGCCCCTGGATCCGTCGCCCAGGACGAACGCGACGGCGGCGAGTCCGACGAGCGCCGCCACCTTCGCCGCCGTGGAGGCGTTCTGCACCGCCGCGCCCCACGAGACCGAGCGGATGTTCGCGGCCGCGAGCGTTACGATCGCGAGCGCGGCCACGACCCGCACCCCGCCGGTGCCGAGCGGAAGAAACTCCCCCAGGTACTCGGCGAACAGCATCGCGATCGCACCGAGCGCGGACGGCCGGATCACGAGCAGCTCGGTCCAGCCGAAGAGGAACGCCGGAAGCGGACCGTACGCCTCGCGCAGGAAGACGTAGATCCCACCCGAGCGAGGGAAGAGGACGGCGAGCTCGGCGATGGTGAGCGCCCCGAACAGAGCGACCACCGCGCCGATGATCCAGAGGAGGGCCATCGCGCCGACCGTGCCGACGTCCTCGGCCACCGTGCTCGGCACGCGGAAGATGCCGCTCCCGATCGTGGAGCCCACCAGCACCGCGGCCGCGCTCCACACTCCGAGGCGGCGGGGCAGCCGGTCCTGAGCCGAAGGCGCGTGCACGTGACCTCCGCAGGCTTCATGGGGCTGCGACCGCCGGGGGCCGACAGAGTAGAGGCAGCCCGGTGGACCCGCTACCTGGAGACGCTCGGATTGCCTCGCACGAAGAAGCGGAGCGGCCAATCGGCCGCGGCACGCACCCCGATCCGTCCCGAAACGCCGACCTGTGAATCGAGCACGCTCCAGCCGGCGCGGATCACGAGCGGAGGACGGCGGAGATCGTGCCCGTAGAGCGAGCCGGTGATCGAGAGCGCCTGACAGAGACGCCCCGGGCCGGAGGCCAGCGCATCCGCCCGCCCGCGGCGGCGCGCCATCTCCTCCCGCCCGACCAGCGGATCGAGCGCGCGCAGAAGGACCGCCTGCGGCTCGTCCTCCTGGCCCGTGACGACGTTCACGCACCAGTGCATCCCGTAGATGCGGTAGACGTACGCCCGCCCCGGAGGGCCGAACATGGCAGCGTTGCGGTCCGTGCGGCCCACGCGGGTCGCAGCGTGCGAAGCGGGGTCGTCCCCACCCCGGTAGGCCTCGGTCTCGACGATCACCCCGGCGGTCGTGATGCCGCCGACGGTCGAGACGAGCCGCGCGCCGAGCAGGCCGCGCGCTACGGCCTCGACGCCACGCGCGAAGAACTCAGCACCGAGTGGCGTCTCACCGGGCGCCCGGAATGCAGAACGCCACGCCGGTTGCGGCGTGGCGTTCTCGTTCGAGCGCATGCGTCCGGCTCGCGAACGGCGCTCGATCTAGTGCCGACGCTTGCTGGTGCGGCCGCGCAAACGGGACGGCTCGAGGCCGTCGAGCTCGCCCTTGCTCTCGGCGGGGCCGGCCGACGGTTCCGCCTGCACGGGCGCCGCAGGCGCTGGCCTCTCCTCGGGCATCGGAGGCGTGTATGCGACAGGCTCGGGCCTCTCCTCACGCACGGGAGGCACGAACGCGACAGGCTCGGGCCTCTCTTCACGCGCCGGAGGGGCGACGACCACCTGCGCCGGCGTGAACGGCTCGAACCGCGGCTCGGCCACCGTCTCGATCTCGCGCTGCGGCTGCTGACGCCGAGGCTGCTCGCTCGTCGCCTCGTCGCCCTCGGGTTGCCCCGTCGGCGCCGTCTCGCCGCGACCCTCTCCGCCACGTCCACCGCGCCGGCCGCGCCGGCCGCGGGGGCGACGCTCGCGCGTCCGCTCCTGCCCGTCGGCCCCTTCGACCGCCTCCGCGCGGGCCTCGGTCCGCTCGGGGGCGGCGCGACCCGTTTCGGGGCTCCGCTTCTCGAAGTCGGCCTTCCACTGCTCGAGCACGTTCTCCGCCCGCGCGGGCGCCGTTGGCGCAGACGCGGTTGGCTCAGATGCCGTTGGCGCAGGGGAAGACGCCACGGGCTCGCGGCGCCGCTCGGGCTCACGGTTCTGCTGGGTCTGACGCCTCTGCTCGGGCTCGGGCCGCCGCTCGGGCTCGCGCTGCGGCTCTTCCGGCCGACCTCCGAAGAGATCGTTTCCGAACGCGGACGACGCGGGCTCGACGTACGGAGCGCGGGGCTGCGGTGGGACCTCCGGCGGCTTGGGCGCCCCGAGCAGCAGGCCGAAGCGCCGTCCCAGCGCGGCGAGCGCGGACTCCTTCTGCACCGTCGGCTCGGCAGGCGCGGAAGGCACCGATGTGATCGCCGGTCGGCTCGGGGTCTGCGCCATCTGGGCCGGCGCTTGGGTCGGCGTCTGAGGCGACGCCGGCGTGGAGGGCCGCGCGGGGGCACCCGCGCTCAGCGACACCTCGGAGTTGCCGCTCTCCCGCTTGTTGAGCTCAATCACGCCGTGATCGGCTGCCTGACGGAGGAACCGGCTGAACTTGCTGAAGCCGAGCTTGGCTTCGTCGAAGCCCTGCTCCAGCTCGAGCATCTTCCGCTTCACGTCCGAGTCGCGCACCGGCTCGCGGCCGTCGGCCCGCATGCGCTCGAGCGAGCGGCGCAGGAGGTCGTAGGCGGCCCGGAGGGGCGGCCCGTCCGCGACCGGCGCCTCGTCGGCGTCGGCCGCGCGCTCACGGGACGGCTCGGGCGACCGTTCGCGTGCCCGTGAGCCCGAGCTCTCGCGTGCTTCCCGTCCTCCCCTGCCCCGG
>CAMCNM010000242.1 GCA_945876015.1 Gemmatimonas phototrophica | reverse complement strand
GCATTCCGATTGCCGCCCGGTACGCCTGCAACGCTTCGGGAACGCGCCCTTCGTTGTAAGAGGCATTGGCGACCGCCCATTGGGCGCGGCCGGACTTCGGATGTTGCTCCACAATGACCTTGAGCACGGTCCCCGTGTCGCGCCAGGATGGGTTGCGCAGCCACGTCCGGAGCCCCATCAGGCCCACGACGGTGGCGACGAACGCCCAACCGAGGACTCGGCGCCGCCGGATGAACCGGACCACGAGCCATCCCCCCACGGCCAGCGCCCCGACCGACGGGAGGTACAGTGTGCGCTCGGCGAGCAGCACGCCCGAGAGGAAGAAGACGTTCGAGACCGGCGAGATCGTGACCACGAACCACATGACGCCGAAGCCGACCAGGCGAGCGGACTCCCGATCTTCGTCCAGGGTGCGGGCACGGAACGCGAGCCACGTTCCAGCGAGGAACGACAACCCCAGGACAAGCCCCACGAGGTTTAGCGCCCGCCATCCGAGCTCGATGGGCAGCACGTTCGGGCTGTAGTCGGCCGAGAGGTTGAGCGGAAAGACGATCAGCCGCACGTAGTGCGTCCAGATCGTCGCCACCGTCCAGATGCGGGGGACGCCGGCCTCCAGAAGCTCGCCGCCGAGCGGACCGAGCGGATGCGCAATGCTTCCGAGCACCCTCCATCGCAGCGCGAGCGCGAGGGAAGCCGCTCCCGCCAGAGCACCGTAGAGGGGTGCCCGGCGGCGCGCGTATAGCCCTACATCGCGCACGCCGAGCCGCTCGCGCGCCGCGTCGAGCAGGAAGATCACGCCGGGAAGCGTGACCGCGCTCTCCTTGGTGAAGAACGCGCCCAGGTAGAGGAGCGTGACCGCCACCAGCCGCCTGGTGCCATACCGGGGCGTGCCCTCTCCGGTCGGGGGGCCGAGCGCGGGCGCCGCACGGGCGTGCAGCAGACAGGCCGCGAGGAAGAGGATCGCGGCTTGCACCTCGGCGATGCCCACGATGTTGGAGACCGCTTCCACGTGCACCGGATGCACCGCGAAGATCAGGCCGCTCACAAACGCGATGGACGCGGTCGCGAGCGTGCCGATCAGCAGGACCACGAGCGCCGTCGCGGCCGCATGGCCCAGGGCGTTCACCACGTGATAGGGCGCCCCGTGGTTCTGGAACAACGCCCACTCGATCCCAAGGGTGAGCGTAGTCGCGGGACGCCACAGGCCCAGCTCCTTGCCCCCGAGAATTCCCGGCCAGTAGGGTTCGGCGAGCAGGCGCGGCAGATTCCGGATGTCGTGCAGCGCCGTGTTCAACGGGAGGAACTTGACGTCGTCGAACGCGAACTGGTTCTTGAACGAGTTCACATGAATCGCGAACGCGAGCAGCGCGCACACGAGCGCGCCCCACCGAGGGCTCGACCAGGGGTTACCTGAGGTCACGGCAACGTTGGTGACGTCATGCCGGGAAGATCTGCTCGACAGTCTCTTCACATTTCCAGGTGACACCCGGCCTTCACCGTTTCAAGCCGCCAATTGAGGATTGCCCGAAGGAATGTGTTCTTCACATTCCCAGAAGGACATGATCGTCGTCCGGGAAACCTACCGCCCCTGGACCTCCCGATTTGTGTCGATCAGGATGACCCCATTCGAGGAGTCGCCGTAGCGAGCTTCCGCCGACGGTCCCCGAAGGACCCGAATCCTGACCACGTCACTGGCCGGAATCTGGGCGAGGATACTGAGCGCTTTCGGGCTCCCTGGGGCGTTCGGCGTCGTGTAATCGCTGATGCGGACGCCGTCCAGATAGATCGCCGGCGCGTCCGATTGGGTGATGCTGGTCGCCCCGCGAATGGAAACCGCGGCCCCCTTGCCGAGCAGGCCGTGGTCAGCCGCCATCGAAAGGTTTGGGATGCGCGCCAGAAGGTCGGCCGCGGTGAAGCTGGACGCTCGTCCGGATCGCACCTCCGCGACCGACGATCCGTTGTTGGCGACCCGCTGGCGGGCGGTCACTAAGAGCTCATCGAGCATCACCGCGATCGGAACCAGCCGCACCTCGAGGGCAGCCAACGAGTCCGCGCTGATGTCCATCTGCTCGACCGACGTGGAGTACCCCGACCACTCGATTCGGACCTGAACCGGGCCAAGCGGAAGGTCCGTGAGGACAAATACGCCGCTCGAGTCGACAGTGGTACGGTGTGGGCCACCGACCTGGGAGACCTCGGCGCCCACGGACCCCGACGAGTCGGCCGCCGCCCTTGTGACGGTGCCTAGGACCGCGACCTCGGCGCCCACCACCGGCGACCCGTCCCGGTCGTCCACGACGCACCCGAACAACGCGCCCCGCGCCTGCGCCCCGAGGGAGGAGGAAAGGCCGAAGAACAGCGCGCCCAGGAGGAAGGCGAGCCGTATATTCCGGCCGGTCGGCAGGTAATCCATGAGTTCGCTCCGGGGAAAGTTTTTATTAGGTACCCCGCCGGAGCCGGGGAGGGCCTTCCCCGCGGGGAACAGTCAGGGTCGGAGGCTCAAGTGACCAGAGAGGAATTCCTAGCCGCCGTTCTGAGCCTCGCGGCGTTTCCCCTGGAAGGGTGCGCCCGATCGACCGTGGTCGGTCCCAACGAGAACGGCGTGGCCGGCTCCAACGATTTCGAAGTGAAGAAGAGCGAAGCGGAGTGGCGGGCCCTACTCACTCCCCTGGCGTATACGGTGCTCTTCCAAGAGGGCACCGAGACGCCGGGCACGAGTCCGCTGAACGACGAGTACCGCGCCGGCACCTTCCTCTGCGCCGCATGCTTCGTCCCGCTGTTCGATGCGAGAGCCAAATACGACAGCGGGACCGGCTGGCCGAGCTTCTGGGATCCGATCCCGTCGCGCCTGGCCCTGAAGAGGGATCTCACGTTCGGCATGGAGCGAACGGAGTACCACTGCGCGCGGTGCGGCGGTCACCGGGGGCACGTCTTCGACGACGGCGCCGAACCGACCGGGAAGCGCTACTGCAACAACGGGGTGGCGCTGCGGTTCGTCGCGCAGGGCGAGGCGGCGCCTCTGCTCCGGAACTGAGCCGCGCTCAGATCAGCCCGGCCCACTCGCTCGGCTGGACCTTCGCGATCGTCGTGTAGCCCCCCTTCCCGTCCGGCTTCAGCACCATCGCCTGCCCCATGTCGAGCGACATGCACGGAACGGTGAGATGCCCGACCAGCGCCGTGTTGCTTGCCGCCGACGGCACCTTCTTGAAGAGCGCCTCGGCCGCCGGACAGGGATCGATCTCGGGATACACGAAGAAGGTGATGTTCTTGGTGGTCTGGATCACCGGACCAAGCGCCATGCGCTCGGCGGTCTGGAAGGTGCGGCAGTACTCGCTCGAGGTAACGCTCGCGAAGGGGATCCCCTTCGCCTTCACGTCGCGCCCGATCTTCTCTGCGTCGGCGTAACCGGCCGAGCTGAGCTGGCGGGCGACCGCCTTCGTGCAATCGCGCTCGCAGCTCTTCCACCAGTCCTGGATCTGTGGCGCCGAAGCGGGCCCGAGATTCTGGTTGTCCACGCAGACGTCCGCAGTCGTGTGCCGCCAATAGACGATCAGCCCGCCCGCGCGG
>CAMCNM010000241.1 GCA_945876015.1 Gemmatimonas phototrophica | reverse complement strand
TCGCCCTCGTCGAAGCCCGGGTCGAGCTCGACCATCACCTGCTTGAGGCGGTCCGAGCGCATCACGTCGTCGTTGTTCCCCATCTGCTCGACGGCGCGCTCGACGAGAACCCACGGATCGATCGACTGACGGTCATCCCCGGTCGTCTTACGCAGACCGGAGAGGCTCGTGTAGCTGTAGTACTCGTCGCAGTTCTGGACGAGGATGTCCGAGCTCGACTCCTGGATGCCGACGCCGATGACGTACTTCCCGTACTCCTTGAGCTTCAGCACCAGGCTCGAGAAGTCGCTGTCGCCGGTGAGCAGGATGAACGTGCCGATCTCGGGGCGGATGAAGACGAGCTCGATGCCGTCGATCGCCATCCGGATGTCGGTCGCGTTCTTCTTGTTGCTCCCGTACGCGGGGGCGAAGATCAGATCGATCGAGGCTTCCGACAGGGGCACGATGTACTGCGGGTAGCGGCGCCAGTCCGCGTACGCGCGCTGGACCGTGACCTTGCCCTTGATGACGTCGGAGTTGAGGAGGGTCTTGAGCTCTTTGGAGAGATCGCTCCGCATCCCCATCGTGACGTTGTCGAAGTCGATGAGGAGGGCAGCGTTGGGAGCCACGTTGAGTGGATCCCTGGCACCCGCCATGTGGGGTGCCTTGGTGGGGTACATACTCATGCTTTTCGTTCGCCTCGCAGCGCTCTAGTTGTCGTGCCGCGAGACCTCCCCACCCGGCCCACGACCGAAGTCGTGGAGGGGGTCGGGGAAGCCTCCCGACGACCGGGAGGCCAGCATGGCCTCCGGATCAGGGGCTCCGGACCGTTCCGGATCCACCTCCGTGGAGCTCGCCCTTCGCGTGTGCAGGGGCGAGCCGTCAGGCGCGTCGGCTCTGGTGCTCCGCTTGGATCATGCGGGCCAGCTCCACTCGCCGGACCTTCCCCGTGCCCGTCAGCGGAAAATCGTCGAGGAATCGGACCAGGTCTGGGACCTTGTAGTCGGCCAGTGTGACCCGGCACCAGTCCTTGATCTCCTGCCCGGTCACGATCGCCCCCTCCACGGGCACGATGCAGGCGCAGATGGCCTCTCCAAAAACCTGGTCGGAGACGCCCACAACCGCCGCTTCGCGAACTGCAGGATGGGCCTGGAGCCTATCCTCGACTTCACGCGGGTGCACGTTGAAGCCAGATCGGATGATAACTTCCTTCCGGCGTCCTACCAAGTGGACATAGCCCTCCTCGTCCACGATGCCCAGATCGCCGGTCATGAAATAGCCGTCCGGATCGAACGACGCGGACGTCTCGACCGGCTGCCGGTAGTAGCCATTCATGACCCCCGGTCCCGAGATCGCGATCTCCCCCACGCTCTCTACCGGGAGCTCGGTACCGTCGGTCTCCAGCACTCGCACCGAAGTACCGTCCAGTGGCCGGCCCAGCGTGAACCGCCGCTTCTCCCCCGAATCGCTCGGCCGCGTGATCGCCACCGTGGACGACGTCTCGGTGAGCGAGTAGGCGACGAGCAGCAGGGGGCAGATCGAGCGCTGGACCTCGCGGACCACCTCGTCGCTCACCGGAGCGCCGGCAGCCACGCCGAGGCGGAGGCTCGAGAGGTCCCGCGGGTGCTGCGCCTGCTCGTACAGCTCGGTCATGAACAGGGTCGGGATGCCGAACTGGACGGTCACGCGATGCCGCTCGATCAGGTCGAGCGTGTTGGCAGCGTCGAACTCGTCCTGCAGCACCATCGCGGCGCCCGCGAAGACCGAGCCGAGCAGGCCCGGCCCGATCCCGAACACATGGAAGAGCGCGGTCACCCCGATCACCCGGTCGTCCGGCCCGAGGCCGATCGCCTGGACGGTGGAGGACGCCGTGCTGACCACGTTCTCGTGCGTGAGGGCGACCCCCTTGGGCTTCCCGGTCGTGCCCGACGTGTAGAGGATCGCGAACAGGTCGGTGTTGGGGTCGAGCTCGGGCGAGGGATAATCGCGCCCCATTCCGGCCGAGATCATGTCCTCGAACTGGAAGACCCGGTCGTCGTACCAGAGCTCTTCCTCGCCGACCGTGATGAGGTACTGGAGCTCGGGCAGCTGGACGAGCAGCTCCTCGAAGATCTCGAGATACTCGACCCCGTAGTACTCCTCGATCGAGATCGCGCACGCCGCCTCGGAGTGCCGCAGCATGTACTTGAGCTCGGGCGTCGTGAGGCGGGGATTCAGCGGGACGATGGTGGCACCGAGCTTGGCCGCGGCGAACATCGAGATGACGAACTCGGGGCAGGCGGGGAGCACGAGCGCGATCCGGTCCCCGGCCTCGATGCCCAGCCCGTGGAGGGCGGCGGCCAGAGCCTCGGCGCGGCTGTCCACCTCGCCATAGGTGAACGTGCGGCCGTGGAAGTAGAGAAAGATGCCCTGCGGATCGAGGGTGGCGCGGGTGGCCAAGACGGACGCGATGCTCGATCCGTCCACGCGTCCGATCAATGACATGACGTCTTCCCCGGAAATCGAAAACCAGCGGGATGGAAGTATAGAAACGCCCCCAAGGGCGGTCAAACCCACCGTTCTAAGCTATAAGTGCTTACGAAGGTTGTACTTGCGTTCAAACTCGGGGTCGTCAGCCAGCCCTGCCCCAGTCCTCGAGCACCTTTTCCACCGCCGCGTCCGGCACTTCGCGGCTCCAGCGCTCCCCTCGCGCCACCTTCCCGAGCGCCTCGAGCAGGACGTAGCGGGCGCGTCCCTGCCGCGCCTTCTTGTCCGAGCGGACGAAGCCGAGCACGGTCGCGCTGGCCGGGTGGGACCGGGGCGAGAGCGGCAGCCCGAGTCGCACCACGATCCGTGCCAACCGATCGGCGGTTCCCGGGCGGGTGAGGCCCAGGGCCTCCCCGAGCCGGGCTTCCAGCACCATGCCCATGCCCACCGCGGTGCCGTGGGGAAGCTCGTAGTCCGCCCCGGCCTCGAGCGCGTGTCCCAAAGTGTGGCCGAAGTTCAGAATCTCGCGAATGCCCGCCTCGCGCTCGTCCTCGCTCACCACCCGCGCCTTGATCTCGACCGAGCGGAGCACCGCCCTCGTGGTCGCCTCGGGCTCGCCCTCGAGCAGCGCGTCGAGGTCCGCCTCGAGACGCTCGAGATACTCCGCGTCCACGATCGCGCCGTGCTTCACCGCCTCCACCAGGCCCTGCGCCCGCTCGGCGCGCGGCAACGTCGCGATGGTGGACGTGTCGGCCACGACGAGACGCGGCGGATGGAACGCGCCCACCAGGTTCTTGCCGGCCGGCACGTCCACGCCGGTCTTCCCACCCACAGAGGAGTCCACCATCGCGACCAGGCTGGTCGGGAGCTGCACCACCGGGACACCGCGCAGATAGCTGGCGGCCACGAATCCGGCGAGATCACCCGTGACGCCGCCGCCGAGCGCGAGCACGGCAGCGTCGCGCCCGAGCCCCGCGGCGAGCAGCGCGTCGGTCAGCTCGCTCCAGCTCGCGCGCGTCTTGCTCGCTTCGCCGGGAGGGAACGTGAGGAGGTCGCACGTGACCCCCGCGCGCACGAGCTCGTCCCGCACGCGGCGTCCGTGCAGCTCCGCGACCGTCGCGTCCGCGACCCAGCCGTAGCGGTGCGCCGGCGCGTGCGCGCG
>CAMCNM010000240.1 GCA_945876015.1 Gemmatimonas phototrophica | reverse complement strand
CGCAGCCGCACGAGCAGCTGGGCCGCGGCGCGGGCGCTGGTAGCCTGGAGCAACGCCGCGAGCCGGAGCAACGGCCGGCGGCGCGTGAGCGCGTCGGCCACGCGCAGCGCATAGCCCCAGTCGTCCACCGGAGCTCCTTCGCGCGGGGTGCCGACCTGAGCCGCCAGCTCGGGCATGAGCTCGGCGAGGACGCCCGAATCCGCGTAGAGCGAGAGCGAGGTCGATGGGCGCGCGTCCAGCGAGAGCACCTTGAGCAGCTCTTCGCGGACGCGCTCCGGCGCGAGCCTCCCGAGGCGGCCGTGCGCGGCGCGCACCGCCTCCCAGGTTGGTGGATCGATCAAGAGATCGAACCGGCCGGCGAAGCGGAGCGCGCGCAGCACCCGGAGATAGTCCTCGGAGAACCGGTCCGCGGGCGAACCCACCGTGCGGAGCAGCCCCTTCTCGAGATCCTGGACGCCGCCGAACGGATCGAGCAGCTCGTCCCGCAGCGGATGCCAGGCAACCGCGTTGATCGTGAAGTCGCGGCGCGACAGGTCGTCCTCGACGCGGTCCGCGAACTCCACCGTGGCGTGACGCCCGTCGGTGGTCACGTCGCGGCGGAAGGTGGTCACCTCGTACATGGTGCCGTCGCGCGCTAGCACGCCGACCGTGCCGTGGTCGATGCCCACCGGAACGGTGCGCTTGAACAACCGCTGCACCTGCTCGGGACGCGCGCGGGTAGTGAAGTCCCAATCGACCGACGCCACGCCGAGCAGCGCGTCACGAACCGCCCCGCCCACCGTCCACGTCTCGAACCCGGCCTCCTCGAGCGTGCGCGCGATCCAGCCGACGGCCGGAGGCGCGCTAGGATGACGCCGTACCATGCGCCGCCCAGCGCTCCCCGAAGCGGCGCTCACTCCACCGACCCCTCGTCTCCGGATCCGACGGTCACGCCGGCATCCATTTGCCGCGCAGCTCGCTCAGGTGGTGCCGCTCGGATTCCAGGATCTCCTCGAGAACGGCAAGCGTGCTCCGGTCCAGGTCGAGCGCGACCATCATCTCGTACCAGTTCACCTCGCCCGCTTCTCGCTCACGCGCGACCGCCTCCCAGCCCAGGAGATTCCCGGCAGGGACGGGCACGTCCGAGAGATCCTTCGGCTTGTGACCCAGTTCGAGCAGGCGCGCGGTCAGCCGCGAAAGATGGTGCTGCTCGTCGGCGTGCAGGTCGTTGAGGCGATCGGTCGCCTCCGCGTCCCCCGCCGCGCCCGCCGCCAGCACACGGTAGTAGAGGGCCTGCGCCTTCTCCCGGGCCCGGCTCGCCTCGAGCACGCCGAGGGCATCCTGGGGAATCAGCTCGACCGCGGTCACGAACCCTCGGCGAAAGCGCGATCCACCAGGTCGCAGACCACATGACCCAGCGCGAGATGCATCTCCTGCGCGTGCGCCGTGCTGTCCGTCGGGACCACGACCGCGCGGTCAACCTTGGTGCGCAGCCGACCGCCCCCCTTCGCGAGCAGCGCCACGGTGTGCATGCCCCGGGCGCGCGCCGCCTCGGCCGCGAGCAGGAGGTTCTCCGATTCGCCGCTCGTGGAATGGAGGAAGAGCACGTCGCCCCTTCGCCCCAGCGCTTCGACCTGCCGCGCGAAGATCGTCTCGAACCCGAAGTCGTTCCCGCCCGCGGTGATCAGCGAGGTGTCGGTCGTGAGCGCCAGCGCCGCGAGGGCCCGGCGCTTCCGCTTGAAGCGAATCACGTATTCGGTCGCCAGGTGCTGCGCGTCCGCCGCGGACCCACCGTTGCCGCAGAAGAAGAGGCAGTGACCGGCGGAAAGCGCGTCCACGACGAGCGCCGCGACGGCCTCAATCTCCTCGCACAAGGGCGATCCCGCGACTACGGTCGCGAGGTCGGCCAGCTCGCGCAGCTGCGTCCTCGCGACACCCCCGTCGATGGTCATCTCAGTCTTCTTCCATTTTGAAGATCCTGCGCAGCCGCGCCCACAGCGTGCGCTCCCCGGCGAGCGGGGGCACGGGAACCGGATCCTCGTCGCGGAATACGCGTTGCGGATTGGTCACCGTCAGCAGCGAGATCTGCTCGTCCCCGCCCAGCTCGGCAAGCCGCTCGACCGCCTCCCGGTGAAACAGCTTGAGGTGGCTGCGGCAGTGAAAGTCGCTCGAGAGGTAGTCCACCCAGCCGCGACGCAGAAGCCGGAAGGCCAGCGTCCGCGCCTCGGGGCCGTAGCGATTGAGCAGCGATCCGTAGTTGACCTGCAGGAACGCCCCGACCCGCCGCCACTCGCCCGCCAGGTCGAGCTCCCGGTCGAACCCGACGTATCGCTCCGGGTGCGCGATGATCGGCTTGATCCCGGCGAACCTCATCCGCGACACGACCTCGACGGTGCCCGGCGGCAGCTGAAGCCGTGGCCACTCGAGCAGAACGAACGAGGTGCCGCCCATGTGCAGGCGCGCGTCGCTGAAGTCCGCGTCCGGGATATCCAGCATCACCTCGTGACCCCGGCGGAACTCGACGTCGGGAAAGCGACGGTCCACCTCCCGACTCACCTCCGACCAGGCGCGGTCGAGTTGATCCATACGCTGCTCGTAGGCCGGCGGGTCGCGCGTTAGGCTCGCGTCGATGTGCGGCGTGGTGATGATCTTCCGGATCCCCGCCTGCACCATCCGCTCGACCCCTTCCAGGGTCTCTTCCATCGTGCGTGCGCCGTCGTCCACGCCCGGGACCATGTGGGAATGCAGATCGCCGATCGCGAGCGGATCGTCATTCCTCATCCGTCGCTCATCCGACCCGCTGGATGATTCCGAGCAGGGCCGCCTCCGGGTCGTCCACCCGCGCGGCACCCTCGCACGCGTAGGTCAGCAGGGCGTCCGCGGTAAGAAGGTCGTACGCGCCCCGGCGCTCGCCCGTCCCGGTCAGCGCGCGCTCGAGCACGCGCATGCCTTCGTCCGTGAGCAGTTCGACTGGATCACCCGACACGTCCGGGACGTCGAGCGAGAGCGCGTCCGGCGGAGTCGGGATGCAGGTCGCCAGCCAGCTCCGCAGGCGGCTCACACCGCACCCGCGCCTGCGCTCACGCCGGCCAGCCGCCGCACGACGGCCTCGCCGGAGATGAGCGCATCGTTCAGCTCCGACGGATCGCCGACACCGGCCTGCGCCATGTGCGGCCGTCCGCCGCCCTTGCCTCCGACGCGCCCCGCGACCTCCCGGATGAGGAGGTCGGCCCGGACTCCGCGACGGATCAGATCGTCGCTCACGAACGAGAAGAGGCTGTGGGTCCCGTCCCCCGCCTCGGCCGCGACCACCACGACGCCGCTCTGGCCGGAGCTGAGGAATCCATCGCCCCAGGCGCGCGCGTCGTCGGCGCCGCGCACGCGCAGCCGCACCGCACGGTACGTGAACGGACCGCCCGAAGCGTCCACGGTGGCTTCGTGCACCGCCACCTCACCGGCGGAGCCACCCTTCCGCATCTCGTCCAGCAGGCGCTCCAGCTCGGCCCGCTCCTCCAGCAACTGACGCGCCCGCTGCACCAGATGCTCGGGCGTGGTCTTGAGCACCGAAGCGGCGTCCGCGATGCGCGTCTCCAGCGCCTCGAAGTGGCCGAAGGCTTCCCTGCCCGTGGCCG
>CAMCNM010000239.1 GCA_945876015.1 Gemmatimonas phototrophica | reverse complement strand
TGCAGGACATGAGCAAGTCCCAGCTCGCGCAGCTCGGCCTCGGGATCGGGATGGTCCTCGCTCCTGAGCTCCAGGGGCTGGGCCAGGTCGCCAGCGCGGGACTCCAGGTGCTGTTCCTCAAGTACTCGCGCGATCACGAGAACCAGGCCGATGAGCTCGGCGTCCGCTACATGCGGCGCAACGGCTACGAGCCGACCGAGATGGCCTCGGTGATGAGCATGCTGGAGCGCTCGAGCCAGCTGTCGCCGGAGAGCGGCAAGGTGCCCGAGTGGCTGTCCTCGCACCCGAGTCCGCCGAACCGCGTCGCGCACATCATGGAGGTTGCGGCCGCCAGCGAAGCACAGTCCACCGGCAAGCTGGTCCGCCGCGACGAGTACGTGAAGCGTCTCGACAACATGGTCTTCGGCAACAACCCGCGTGAGGGTTACTTCGAGGGGACCACGTTCCTGCACCCGCACATGCGGTTCCGCTTCGATTTCCCGGACGGTTGGCAGACCGCGAACGGCAAGGCCGCCGTTCAGGCCGGGAGCCCGAACAACGACGCGGTGATGTCGATCGAGCTCGCCCAGGGGACGCCCTCGCAGGCGCTCCAGCAGTTCGGCAACGACCAGAACATGCGGGTCAGCGCGGGTCGGCAGCAGTCCATCAACGGGCTCGCGGCGGTCACCGCCGAGTTCGCGGTGGCGACCGAGCAGGGCAAGCTGAACGGGCTGGTCGCGTTCATCTCGCACCAGGGAAGCACGTTCCGCGTCATGGGATACACTCCCGAAGCGCGCTACAACGCGTATCATACGGCGTTCTCGCGATCGATCGGGAGCTTCGGCGTTCTCACCGATCAGAAAGCGCTTTCCGTGCAACCCCAGCGGGTGGACGTCGTCGCGCCACCTTCGTCGATGACGCTCTCCACCTTCATGCAGCGCTACCCCTCGACCACGAAGCCCGAGATCGTGGCGCTGATCAACCAGGTCGAAGGGGATGCGAGACTCAGCAGCGGTGTCCCGTACAAGCGCGTCGTCTCCCGCTGAAGGGTTCCGGCCTCCCCCGGCTGTACGACTCCAGCCGAGGGCGGTGCTGGGATACTTACGCCATGTGGCCGAGCTCTCGATCGACTCGGCTGACGAGAATGCGCTCCGCGCGCTGGTCGAAGGGGCCGTCCCGGACCTTGCGGACGAAGCCGTTCTCTTCGTGATGGCGAGCGATGGCCTTCTGCGCCGCGCTGCGCGCGCGCGCAACAACGGTGAGCCTCCGCGCCACGATCCGGACCTGCAGGAAGACGCGCCGATCCCCCGCGACTCCCCGCACGCCGCGATGGTCGCCACGCGCGTGGGCACGCTCGCGTATCTGGAAGAGGGCGAGGGCATGCCGGTCCTCTTCACCGGGCAGCCGCTCGAGACCGAGGACTCCCGGAACGCCAGCATCAGGGCGGTAGCGATCCCGATCATGCGGGACCGCGAGGCGGTGGGCGCGTTCTATCTCTGCAGCGACGGGAAGCGGCACTATCGCACGACGGACCTCGAGCTGCTGCTGGCATTGGGAAGCGGAGTCTCCATCGCCCTGGAGAACAACCGCTTGCGCCGCGAAGCCCGCGACGCGCGCCGCGCCAAGGGCGATTTCCTTTCCGTGATGTCGCACGAGCTGCGCACGCCACTCACCGCGGTGGTGGGCTACGCCGACCTGCTCGAGGCCGGGATCCCCGGTCCCGTCAACGAGGGCCAGGCCGGTCATCTCGTGCGCATAAAGGACAGCGCGTGGGAGCTGCTCGAGCTGATCGACGGCATTCTCGCGTACGCGCGCTACGAGGGAGAGGAGCCCGAGCTCAAGGTCGAGGTGGTGCGGCCCTCCGACCTGGTGGACGACGCGGTCCGGGTCTTCAAGGGATCGCTGCGGGAAAAGGGGCTGGAGCTCGAGATCGAAATGGGCGCCGACCTCCCGTCGTGCCGCACCGACCGGGAGCAAGCCTCCCGCATCCTCATCCACCTGCTCTCGAATGCGCACAAGTTCACTGACAAGGGTGTGGTGCGCGTCTCGGTGCGGCACGACCCCGGCCACGTCGTCTTCTCCGTGAAGGATACCGGCTCGGGAATCCCGCAGCGTGACATGGAGCACATCTTCGAGCCGTTCTGGCAGGGTCAGAAGGCAGACACGCGGACCGCCGGTGGCACCGGCATGGGTCTCTCTCTCGCGAAGCGACTCACCGACCTGCTCTCGGGGGACCTGACCGTCGAGAGCCGACACGGACAGGGGACGACCGTCCGGCTGGCCCTTCCCCGAGAGGGTCCCCACCCGAGCTTCCCCTGACCGGGGGGCCGTTTTCGCAGCCACCACTCGCGAAATGGCCAGGAATTTGACCCAATCCAGAGTGGAAGGAGGCGGCCCTGCCATCGAGGCAGCGGGCGACCTCCCCTTCGAGGAATCGCACGATGCTGAGCTTCGAACGACTGACGGTGAAGGCGGCCGAGGCGCTGCAGGCCGCGTTCACGGAATCCCGCCGCCGGGGGCATCCGGAGGTCGGCGGGGTCCATCTCCTCCACGCGCTGCTCCATCAAGACGAGGGGATCGTCGTGCCCGTGCTGCAGAAGCTCGGGCTCCCGATTCCGCTGGTACGTCAGCGAGCCGAGGAGGCGCTCGGCCGTTACGCCCGGGTGGAGGGAGGCGCCGAGGGCCGCGTGTCGCGCGACCTGCAGAAGGCGATGGACGAGTCCGAGTCGGAGGCGAAGTCGCTGGGCGACGAATACGTCTCGACCGAGCATCTGCTGCTCGGCCTCGCCGGAGCGAAGGACGACGCGGGCCGCATCCTGCGCGAGGCGGGCGCCGGCAAGGAGCGGGTCCGCCAGGCGCTCGAGTCCGTGCGTGGCTCGCACCGCGTCACCGATCAGAGCCCGGAAGAGAAGTACCGCGCGCTCGAGCGCTACAGCCGCGACCTCACTGCGCTCGCGCGCCAGGGAAAGCTCGATCCCGTGATCGGCCGGGACGAGGAGATCCGCCGGGTGATCAAGGTCCTCGCGCGGCGCACCAAGAACAATCCGGTGCTGATCGGCGAGCCGGGCGTCGGCAAGACCGCGATCGTCGAGGGGCTCGCGCAGCGCATGGTCGCCGGCGACGTCCCCACTTCGTTGGCCGACAAGAAGCTCCTTGCGCTCGACATCTCCGCGATGCTCGCGGGCGCCAAGTACCGCGGCGAGTTCGAGGAGCGCATGAAGGCCGTCATCAAGGAGATCACCGAGGCCCAGGGCCGCTACGTGATCTTCATCGACGAGATGCACACGATCGTGGGCGCGGGCGGCGCCGTGGGCGCGGTGGACGCGGGCAACATGCTCAAGCCGGCGCTGGCGCGCGGCGAGCTCCGCGTGGTGGGCGCGACCACGCTGGACGAGTATCGCAAGCACATCGAAAAGGATCCGGCGCTCGAACGGCGCTTCCAGCCCGTGCACGTCGGGCCGCCGTCCGTCGAGGACACGATCGCGATCCTGCGCGGGCTCAAGGAACGCTACGAGGTCCACCACGGCGTGCGCATCACCGACGACGCGCTGATCGCCGCGGCAAAGCTATCGGACCGCTACATCGGCGGGCGGTTTCTCCCCGACAAGGCGATCGACCTGATCGACGAGGCCGCGAGCCGGCTCCGCATCGAGATCGACTCGATG
>CAMCNM010000238.1 GCA_945876015.1 Gemmatimonas phototrophica | reverse complement strand
GAACCTGATGATGCTCGCTGGTGAGCTCGCGGCGCACGTCTGGGCCGCCGACGTGACGAACGAGTCCGAGCTCGCCACGGTGCTCGGGCAGCTCGGCGACAGGCTTGGCGGCTCCCCCGACCTGGTGGTCAACGCGGCGGGGGTTTTCGAGACGGCCCCCTTCGCGGAGACGTCGGTCGAGGTGTTCGACCGTGCCCTGAACGCCAACCTGCGGGGTCCTTTTCTGGTGATCCGCGCGCTCCTGCCCGCGATGCTGGCGCGCGGGAGCGGTACGATCGTCTCGGTGGGATCGATCGCCGGCCACCGCGTGTTCGCGGGGAACGCCGCGTACTCGGCGTCCAAGTTCGGGCTGCGCGGGATGCACGAGGTGCTGTCCGAGGACCTCCGCGGGACGGGCGTGCGCGCGACGCTGGTGGAGCCCGCGGCGACCGACACGCCGATCTGGGAGCCGATGCGTGCCTCCGGAAAGGGCGGGTTTCCCGAGCGGAACGCGATGCTCCGCGTGGACGACGTGGCCGAGGCGGTGCTGTTCGCGGCCACCCGGCCGGACGGAGTGCGCATCCCCGTGCTCCGCATCGAGCGAGGCTGAGCGGGCGCTCGCGGTGCACCTCCTTCTCACCGACCGGCTCACGTGCCCCCGCTGCGGTCCCGGCTTCGGGTTGATCCTCCTGACCAAGCGGCTGGAGGATCGACGCGTCTTCGACGGCTCGCTGGGCTGTCCCAACTGCCGCGACCGGTTTCCGATCCAGGGGGGCTTCGCGGATCTCCGGCCGCCGCCGCGCGACCCGCTCGGTGCGGCGCCCCAGCCGACGGTCCCGAGCGGTCAGGACACCGAACGGATCCTCGCGCTGATCGGGCAGCTCGAAGGGCCCGGGAACGTCGCGCTGGTGGGGGACGCCTGGGTGCACGCGGCGGCGCTGGCCGACCGGCTGCCCGAGGTCGAGGCCGTCGCCGTGGATGCGGCGGCGCGGGGCGATGTCGAGAGGGATCGCGTCAGCCGGATGGTGGCGGGGGGCGATCTGCCTTTCAACCCGTGGACGTTCCGCGCCCTGGTCTCCGCCGGAGACGCGGTGGACCCTGAGGAAGCGCTGCGCGTCGTCGCGCGCGGCGGCCGGGTCGTGATCGAACGCGCGCCGGCCGGCGCGCGCGCTCGTCTCGAGGGAGCGCGGGCCCGCATCCTGCTCGACGAGAGCGGCTGGATCGTGGCGCTGCGTGAAACGAGCTAAGCTCCTGCCGTTGCGCGCTTTCCGGCCCATGTCCTACGTTTGGACCAGCCCTGGCCTCCGCTCCTCGGAGCGGGGCGCGCCCACCCCCGGGGGACACGCCTGATGGCCTTCTGGAACAAGCTCTTCGGCTCCGACGAGTCGGGCCGGGTGGACTATTACGACGAGGGGATGGCTCTCCTCGGCGAGGGCAAGTTCCACGAAGCCCTCACGTCGCTCCGTCTCGCCCTCAAGGAGCAGCCGGGCGACCCGGTCGTCCTGCAGCAGATCGCGATCGCCTACACCCGCATCGGAATGACCGAGGAGGCGGCGAAGACCTATCGTCACGTGCTGCACAAGGATCCGACCGCGTCCGGCGCGCACTACGGGCTCGCGTTCCTGCTCCTGCACGCGGGCCAGCGCGCCGAGGCCATGGATCACCTGCGCGCGTTCCTCGAGAACCCGCCCAGCGAAGGAAACGCCCAGCAGCACATCACGCACGCCCGCTCGACGCTCACCCAGCTCGAGAACGGGGAAGCCCCCGACGGCCTCCAATCCGTGAACAATGAGCTCTTCTGATCAGGACGGGGCGCCCGGAGCGGCTGCCCCGAAGCCCCTCGTGAAGCGCGTCGCGCTCAAATGGAGCGGGGAGGGGATGCTCTTCGAGGGCGGCCCCGAGGGCGTGCCTCCCTCGATCGTGGACGGCGGCAGCAAGGCCGGTCCGTCGCCCACAGATCACCTGTTGCTGGCGTTCGGGGGCTGCATGGGTGCGGACGTGATCGACATCCTCGGCAAGTCGCGCGTTCCTCTCGAATCTCTCGAGGTGGATGTGGTGGGAACGCGCGCTCCCACTCCGCCCCGCCGCTTTATGACGGTCACGATGACCTTCCGTCTGCGCGGCCCCCTCCCGGCGGACCGACCCAAGGTCGAGCGCGCCGTGAACCTCTCGCGCGAAACCTACTGCAGCGTCCTCCATAGCCTTCGGCCGGACCTCGAGCTCAGCTTCGAGATCCGGATGGACTAGCGGGGCCCTGGCCACATGGCCGCCCTCACATACGCGACGCGACCCGGGAAGCTGCCCGACGGCACTCTCGTGGACCTGCTCCTCGGTGCCATCGACCGGCTGGGTGGCCACGCGGCGTTCCGCCTCTTCCCGGGACCGGGCAATGAGCTGAAGCCCGTTTCCTACAGCGAGCTGTTCGTGCTCGTGAAGGAAGCGGTGGGCGCTCTTCGCGTGCTCGGTCTGCAGCGCGGCGAGCGGGCGGCGATCCTGTCGGAGAACCGATTCGAGTGGGCGGTCGTGGACTACGCCTGCCTGCTCGAGGGCGTCTGGGACGTTCCGATCCATTCCGTCCTGACCGCCGAGCAGGTCGGCTACATCGTCCGCGACTCGGGCGTGCGCGTGCTGTTCGCGTCGGCGGATCAGATCGACAAGGCACGCGAGGCGTGCGCCGGCTCACTCAGCGAAGTGCGTATAGTCTCGTTCGACCCACTGTCGCCCGCGCCCGCCGACGTGCTCGCGTGGGACCGGCTGCTCGCGGACGGCGCCGCGCACATGAAGGGCGTGACCGACGAGGCTCTGCGCGCTTCGGCGAAGCAGGCGAGTCCCGACGACGTCGCGACGATACTTTACACTTCGGGCACTACGGGCAATCCAAAGGGCGTGATCCTCAGTCACCGGAACCTGTTCTCGAACGTCGAGGCGGCCGGGGCCGTGCTCAAGATCGAGCCCTCGGACTCGACGCTCTCCTTCCTGCCGCTCTCACACATCTTCGAGCGGATGGTGGACTACCTGCTGGTGTCACGCGGCTGCACGGTCTCGTATCCGCACTCGAAGGATACGCTGCCGGGCGACCTGAACGCGGTGCGGCCGAGCGTCGTGGTGGCGGTGCCGCGCGTGTACGAGAAGATCTACGCCGCTGTGCTCGCGCGTCCCGGGCTGCAGGGCCGCATCGTGCGCTGGGCGCGCGAGGTCGGCCTCGCCTGGGCCACCGAGACGCTCGAGGGGCGCACGCCCACGCTGCCGCTGCGCATGGCGCACGGCATCGCGGATGCGCTCGTGTTCAAGAAGGTCCGCGCGCGCGTGGGTGGACGCATTCGCTTCTTCGTCAGCGGCAGCGCTCCGCTCGAGCCGGAGATCATGCGCTTCTTCTACGCCGCGGGGATGCCGATCCTGGAGGGCTACGGGCTCACCGAGACGAGCCCGGTGATCTGCGTGAACACGCCCGACGAGCTCCGCGTCGGGACGGTGGGCCGACCCGTGCACGGCACCGAGGTGCAGCTCGCGGACGACGGCGAGATCCTCGCGCGGGGCCCCCAGGTGATGAAGGGCTACCACAATCTGCCGCAGGAGACCGCCGAGACGATCGACGCCGAAGGCTGGATCCATACGGGCGACATCGGCGATCTGGACGTGGACGGCTACCTGCGCATCACCGACCGCAAGAAGGAT
>CAMCNM010000237.1 GCA_945876015.1 Gemmatimonas phototrophica | reverse complement strand
ACTGCGGAGCCCGTGTATTCGATGACGTGCCCGTTGCCGCCGCCGATGCCGATCCGGCCGATCACGCCGAGGATGAGATCCTTCGCCGAGACGCCGAACGGCAGCTCGCCGTCCACGTGGATCTCGAGCGTCTGGGGCAGCATCATCGGCAGCGTCTGCGTGGCGAGCACGTGCTCGACCTCACTCGTGCCGATGCCCACCGCGAGCGCGCCGAAGGCGCCGTGCGTCGAGGTGTGGCTGTCGCCGCACACGATCGTCATGCCGGGCTGGGTGTAGCCGAGCTCGGGCCCGATCACGTGGACGATGCCCTGCTCGCGCGAGCCCATGTCGTAGAACGTGATGCCGAAATCCTTCACGTTCTTGCGCAGCGTCTCGATCTGCGTGCGCGCGATCTGATCGACGATCGGGAGCGAGCGGTTCTGCGTGGGAACGTTGTGATCGACCGTTGCGATCGTCCGCTCGGGCGAGCGGAGTTTGCGGCCCGCGAGCCGCAGACTCTCGAATGCCTGCGGGCTCGTCACCTCGTGCACCAGTTGGAGGTCGATGTAGATCAGCGCGGGCCCGTTGGGCTCCTGCCGGACCACGTGCGACTCCCACAGCTTCTCGAACAATGTCTTCGCCATCGGTCTGCCTCGTTGTCGAGCTCTATGTAGTGGTCGCGCCCAGCGATGCCGACACCACGCGCGATACGTATTTGGCCATCACCCCGCGCTCGAAGCGCGCCTTGGGCTTCTTCCATCCCTTGAGGCGCTTCTTGATCTGCGCCTTGTCCAGCTTCACCTCGAGCTTCCGCTTCTCGACGTCGATCGTGATCATGTCGCCGTCCCTGATGGCCGCGATCGGACCGCCCACGGCGGCCTCCGGCGCGACGTGGCCCACCATCATGCCCCGCGTGGCACCACTGAATCGGCCGTCGGTCAGGAGCGCGACATCCTCGCCGAGCCCGGCGCCGGCCAGCGCGGCCGTCACACCGAGCATCTCGCGCATCCCGGGGCCGCCCACCGGACCCTCGTACCGGATCACGACCACGTCACCCTTCTCGATCTCGCCCGCCTTGATCGCGGCGAACGCGTCCTCCTCCCGCTCGAACACGCGCGCGGGACCCCGGTGCTTCTTCTTGCCCGTGCCCGCGATCTTCAGGACCGAGCCCTCGGGAGCGAGGTTGCCCCACAGGATCACCAGGCCGCCCTCGTGCTTGAGCGGCTTCTTCACCGAGGCGATCACCTGCTGGCCCGGCGTCTCGGTCGCCGACGCGATCTCCTCCGCCATCGTGCGGCCCGACGCGGTTCTCACCTTTCCATTCAGCTTGCGGGCGTCGAGCAGGCGCTTGAGCACCAGCGGGGTGCCACCGGCGGCGTACATGTCCGGAGCGACGAACCGCCCGGCGGGCTTGAGGTCGGCCAGGAGCGGCGTCTTCCGGCCCACCCGGTCGAAATCGTCGAGCGAAAGCTGAATGCCGGCCTCGGCCGCCACCGCGAGCAGGTGGAGGACCGCGTTGGTCGAGCCGCCGGTCGCATTCACGCAGGCGATCGCGTTCTCGAAAGAGGCCTTGGTGAGCCACTTCGAGGGTTTCATGTCCTTCTTGACCGCCTCGACCACGGCGCGCCCGGCGGCGCGCGCGACCTCCGGCCGATCCTTCGACAGAGCGGGAGGACCGGCGCTGCCCATGACGCTGATCCCGAGCGCCTCGAACGCGGTCGCCATCGTGTTCGCGGTGAACTGGCCGCCGCACGCACCGGCGCCGGGGCAGGCCGCACGCTCGACGTCACCCAGCTCTTCCTCGGTGATGCGTCCCGCGCCGTAGGCACCAACGGCCTCGAAGACGTCCTGGATCGTGATGTCCTTGCCCTTGTGGTGCCCCGGGGCGATCGAGCCGCCGTAGAGCATCACGCTGGGAACGTCGAGCCGGAGCAGGGCCATCACGGTGCCGGGGATCGTCTTGTCGCAACCCGAGAGCGCGACAATGCCATCGAACTGGTAGCCGATGCCCATCAGCTCGATGGAGTCGGCAACCACTTCGCGGGATACCAGGGACGCCTTCATACCCGGCGTGCCCATCGTGATCCCGTCCGACACGACGACGGTGTTGAACTCGAGCGGGGTGCCGCCGGCCTGCCGCACACCCTCCTTCACCCACTCCGCCACCTCGCGGAGATGGGAGTTGCAGGGCGTGGTCTCGGACCAGGTGTTGGCGACGCCGATCAGCGGGCGGTCGAAATCCTCGTCGGTGAGACCGACGGCGCGCAGCATGGCGCGCGCGGGGGCGCGGTCCGAACCCTCGAGGACGGTGCGGCTCGGAAGCCGGATCTCCTTCACCTTCCTCTTGCCGGTTGCCTGGCCGTTCCCGCCCGCCCTGCCATTTCCGTTCGTCTTCTTGCTCGCCGGCGCCTTCTTCTTGCTGCCACTTGGGGTCACGCGCCGACTCCGGTCTTCTTGGCGCGTGCCGAGCCGCCCTCCCCACGCCGCGACACGGCGGCCGACGTGAGCCAGCCGTGACGATCCGGTGCCTCGCCTCGCGCCACCGCCATGAAGTGCTCCTGGATCCGCGTCGTGATCGGTCCGCGCTTGCCCGAGCCGATGTCCCACTTGTCCACCGAACGGACGGGCGTGACCTCGGAGGCGGTGCCCACGAAGAAGATCTCGTCGGCCACGTAGAGCGCCTCGCGCGGAATGCGCGACTCGTGCACGGTCAGCCCGAGGTCCTCGGCGATCCGGATGACCGAATCGCGCGTGATCCCCTGAAGGAACGTCCCGTCGATCTCGGGAGTGTACAACTCGCCGTTCTTCACGAGGAAGATGTTCTGGCCGCTGCCTTCGCTGACCAACCCGTCCACCGAGAGGCCGATCGCCTCGTCGTAGCCGTTGTTGTGCGCTTCGATCTTCATGAGCGAGCTGTTCAGGTAGTTGCCGCCCGCCTTGGCCATCGTCGGGTGCGTGTTGGGCGCGGGCCGGAACCAGCTCGACACGCCCGCCGACACGCCTTTCTCGAGAGCATCCGGGCCCAGATACGCGCCCCACTCCCAGACGACCAGGTAGACGTGGACCGGGCTGCCCATCGGATCCACGCCCGCGGCGCCGATCCCGCGCAACACGATCGGGCGCACGTACGCGCCTTTGGTAAGGCCGTTGCGATCGATCAACTCACGGATCGCGTCGGCCAGCTCCTCGTCCGTGTACGTATAGGTCATGCGATGGATCGCCGCCGACTCGCGCAGCCGCTGCATGTGCTCCGCATAACGGAAGAACATCGGCCCCTGCTTCGTGGCATAACAGCGCATGCCCTCGAAGACGGAGCTGCCGTAGTGGACCACATGGCTCATGACGTGGAGGGTCGCGTCCTTCCAGCGGACGACCTCGCCGTTGGCCCAGATCCACTCTGTCGCGGGAAATCCGCTCATGTCTTCTGTTCCATCCAGGACATCTGGCCCCGGAGCTCCTTACCGACCTTCTCGACCTGGTGCTCGCGCTGCTCGCCGCGCATCTGCTCGAACTCCTTGAAGCCGGCGTCGGCGTCGCCCACCCAGCGCTTCGCGAATCGGCCCTGCTGGATGTCCTCGAGGACCTCCTGCATCGCCTTGCGGCTCTCGGCGCCGATAACGCGCTTGCCCGCGACGTAGTCCCCGAACTCGGCGGTGTCCGAGACGCCGCCGCGCATTC
>CAMCNM010000236.1 GCA_945876015.1 Gemmatimonas phototrophica | reverse complement strand
GGACCCGCCGCGGCCGCCGCTCGGGTGCGCGCCGAGTCACGCTGTGCCTCCCACGTGATCGGATGGATCACCCGGGTGACGCTCGGGATCGGCAGCCCTTCGGGTGCCTCGACCGAGATCGCGATCTGGCCCATGCTCTGCGGGTCGGGATCGAGATAGTCGGAGAACGTGAGCCGCAGCGTGACCGAATCGACCACTTCGCCCCGCAACAGCTGCGCGCGGCTCGTGTCCGGCTCGAGGATGACCACGTCGCTGAACAGCGTGTCGCGCGTGTTCATGCGCACGCCCTGCAGTCCCCGGGGCTCCACCGGATCGGGCGCCAGATTCCGGTTCCGGTCGAGGAAGGCGACCAGGCTGTAGGATCCAGCCGGGATGTAGCGGAACGCGAACAGACCGTTCTGGTCGCTCCGCGCGATATGGAGCACCGTATCCGGCGTGGGTGAGGGCGGAACCAGCTGCACCTCGGCGTTGGGCACCGCGCGGCCGGTGATGCGGTCGAGCACCTGACCGGCGAGAGCGTCCTCGATCAGCGGAGCGCCGGTCGAGACCACCACCTCGAACGGGTCCCTCATCGCGTTGCCGAACAGGTCGGCGATCACGGGAAGAAGGGTGAACCGGTACACGAGGTCTGGTCTCAGCCCTCCCTCCACGCTCACATCGAGCGCGTCGCTTCCGTGCTTCACGCGCACGACGCCCACCCGCGGCGAGACGAGCACCGCTTCGTCGAGCGTGCCCTGACGGGGGCGCTCGCTGATGCGCTCGTTGAAGCGGAAGCGGATGACCGTGCCAGGATCCTCCACCGTGCTGCTGGGAGCCGGTTCGGTCGAGATGACGACGGGAGGCCGCACGTCGCGGACGCCCCCGCTCGGAGCACCCGGACGCGCGCAGCCAAAGTTCACGGCGGCGACCGCCAGGACAGCGGCGGCGCGCAGGGGGAGCTTCACGCACCTCCTCCGAGCAGGGCCAGCTTCTCGCGCAGCTTGAGGACCTGCTCGCGCATGCCCTCAGCGCGCTCCTTCTCCTTGGCGACCACTTCGGCGGGCGCCTTGGACACGAACTGCTCGTTGGAGAGCCGCTTGGTCGCGCCCTCGATCTGGCCATCGAGACGTGTGATCTCGCCCGTGAGCCGCTCGCGCTCGCGCTTCACGTCGATCACGCCCTCGAGTGGAAGGAACACCTCCGTGCTACCGCCCTGGAGGACCGCGTGCGCCCCGACCGTCCCCGGCGCCGCGCGCCCGAAGGTCAGCTCACCCACCCGCGCCAGCCGCGTGAGCGCCGAACGCTGCGCCGCGAGCGTCTCGCGGAGTCCGTCTTCCGCGGCCACCGAAAGCGGGATCATCTGACCCTCGCCGATTCCGTTCTCCTTCCTCAGCGTGCGCACGGTGGTGACGAGTTCCTGGAACGTCCCCATCCTCGACTCGGCGTCGCGGTCCACGAGCGCGGCGTCGGAGACCGGCCATGGGGCGATCACGAGCGACTCGGGCCGATCCATACCCTCCGGCCAGGGCAGCTGGCGCCAGAGCGCCTCGGTCACGAACGGCACGAACGGGTGGAGCAGCCGGGTCGCGCCGTCGAACACGACCACGAGCGTGGTGCGGGCGGCTTCCCTGCTCCGCTCACCCGCCTCGCCCTTGAGGCGCGGCTTGATCAGCTCGAGATACCACGCGGCGACCTCGTCCCAGAAGAAGTGGTACAACCGGTCCGCGGCCTCGTGCAGCTTGAAGCGCTCGAGCTCGCCGGTCGTGCCCGCCGCGGTCTCCTGGAGACGCGACAAGATCCAGCGGTCCTCGAGCTCGAGGTCACCGCGCAACTCGGCGAGCGGACGGATAGGGCCCTGGCCGAGCGACATCATCGAGAAGCGCCCGGCGTTCCAGAGCTTGTTCGCGAAGTTGCGGCCCGGAGCGAACGCGCCCTCGATGTCCTCGTGGTCGAGATGGATGTCGGTGCCGGCCGATCCGCCGCTCACCACAGTGAAGCGCATCGCGTCCGCGCCGAAGCGCTCGACCACCTCGAGCGGGTCGATTCCGTTGCCCAGGGACTTGGACATCTTGCGGCCCTTGGCGTCCCGCACCGTGCCGGTCAGATAGATCTGCGTGAACGGCACCTCTCCCATGAACTCGATGCCGGACATGATCATGCGCGCCACCCAGAAGAACAGGATCTCGGGGGCGGTCACGAGCGTGTGCCCGGGATAGAACGCCTTCAGGTCGTCGGTCTTCGCGGGCCAACCGAAGGTCGAGAACGGCCAGAGCCACGAGCTGAACCACGTGTCGAGCACGTCCGGGTCCTGCCGGAGACTGGTCGAGCCGCACTTCGGGCAGGAGGTCGGATCCTCGCGCGCGACGATCGTGTCTTCGCACCCTCCGCAGTACCAGACCGGAATCCGGTGCCCCCACCAGAGCTGCCGGGAGATGCACCAGTCGCGGATGTTCTCGAGCCACCGCTCGTAGGTCTTCTTCCAGTGATCGGGCGTGAACGTGATCGTGCCGTTCACCGACGCCGCGAGGGCGGGCTCGGCGAGCGGCTTCATCTTCACGAACCACTGCTTCGAGAGACGCGGCTCCACCACCGTGTCGCAGCGGTAGCAGCGTGGAACGGAGTGTGTATGCGGCTCCACCCCGACGAGAAGCCCCTGCGCTTCGAGCGCGGCGACGACCGCCTTCCGCGCGGCGAAGCGCTCCATGCCGCGGAACGGCTCCGGCACCTGCTCGTTCATGTGCGCGTCGGGCGTCATGACGTTGAGCAGGGGCAGGCCCGTGCGGCCGGCGATCTCGAAGTCGTTCACGTCGTGCGCGGGCGTGACCTTCACCATGCCCGATCCGAACGCGGGATCCACGTGGGCGTCGGCCACGATCGGAATCAGACGTCCGGTGAGCGGAAGCTCCACCTCGGCGCCCACCAGCTCGCGGTAGCGCTCGTCCTCGGGATGGACCGCGACGCCCGTGTCGCCCAGCATCGTCTCGGGCCGCGTCGTCGCGACCGTGATCGCCCAGGCGCCCGAGGGCAGCTGCGTGATCGTGGTCGCGCCGTTCGCCGCCGCGCGCTCGGCCGCCTTCCAGCCCGCCTGCGCGAGCGGATAGCGGAGTCGCCAGAGCTTGCCCTCGCTGGGCTCCGCCTCGGCCTCCTCGTTAGAGAGCGCGGTGAGGCAGCGCGGGCACCAGTTGATGATGTACTCGCCGCGGTAGATCAGCCCCTTCTCGTGGAGCCGGACAAACACTTCGCGCACGGCGCGACTGAGACCGGGATCGAGCGTGAACGCGGTGCGGTCCCAGTCGCACGAAGCGCCGATCGCCTTGAGCTGCTCGAGGATCGTCCCGCCGGTCTCGTTCACGAACTCCCAGACGCGTGCGACAAACGCCTCGCGCCCGAGGTCATCCCGCGTCTTCCCTTCCTTGGCGATCAAGCGCTCCACCACGTTCTGCGTGGCGATGCCCGCGTGGTCGGTGCCGGGGAGCCACTCAGCCGCGCGCCCCTGCATGCGCCGCCAGCGGATCAGCACGTCCTGGATCGTGTTGTTGAGACCGTGCCCCATGTGGAGCACCGCGGTCACGTTCGGGGGCGGGATCACGATCACGTATGGATCGCGCTTGTCCTCGAGCACAGCGGACGCGGGCACATGGAACCAGCCGCGCTCCAGCCACTCCTTGTACAGGGGGGGC
>CAMCNM010000235.1 GCA_945876015.1 Gemmatimonas phototrophica | reverse complement strand
GCGCCGCTTCGGCGCGGACGCGCTCGCGCACGGGTGCACGGGCAAGGGCAATGATCAAGTGCGCTTCGAGCTCACCTTCGCGGCGCTCGCGCCCGACCTCAAGGTGATCGCGCCGTGGCGCGAATGGGACATCACCTCACGCGAGGAAGCGCTCGCGTACGCGCGCGCGCGCAAGATCCCGCTCAACGTGGACACGACCAAGCTCTACTCGCGCGACGAGAACCTCTGGCACCTCTCGCACGAGGGCGGGCCACTCGAAAATCCGATCAACGAGCCCGAAGAAGCGATGTTCCAGTGGACCGTTTCGCCGGAAAAGGCTCCCGACAAGGCCGAATACGTAGAAGTCCGCTTCGAGAAAGGCGTCCCGGTCGCGCTCGACGGGAAGAAGCTGGACAGCGTCAAGTTGCTCCAGAAGCTCAACGCGCTCGGCTCGAAGCACGGCGTCGGCCGCGCCGACGTGATCGAGGATCGCCTGGTGGGCATGAAGTCGCGCGGCGTGTACGAGACGCCCGGCGGCACGATCCTGCACGCGGCGCTCGAGGAGCTCGAGGCGATCACGCTCGACCGGCGCTCGATGGCGCTCAAGGATCAGCTGTCGCCGCGCTACGCGGACCTGGTGTACGAGGGCCGCTGGTGGACTCCCGAGAAGGAGGCCATCGACGCGATGATCGGCGTGCTGCTCGCCGACGTGACCGGCTCGGTCAAGATGAAGGTCTACAAGGGCGGTACCTGGGGCGTGTCGCGGAAGAGCGAGCGCTCGCTCTACCGTGAGGATTTGGCCACGTTCGGCGCGAGCGCGACCTACGACCAGGCCGATGCCGAAGGCTTCATCAAGCTGTTCGCGCTGCCGATGAAGGCGGCCGCGGCGCGTGATGCCGAGGAGAATCCGGCGGTGGCCAAGCTCCTGCGCGAGGTGGCCCAGGCCCACGTGAAGTAGCGGACGGCGACGGTCGCCGGCCAAGTTTCACGCGGGGCCGTCACTTCGGTGGCGGCCCCGCGGCGCGTCCGAGACCAGCGTTCCCACAACGAGACCGAGACTCCGTGCACAAACGATCCAGCGAGCGCCGAAGTGTGAAGCGGAAGGCGAAGCCCGCGTCCACCGCGAAGTCCGCCGCGAACGATGCCGGCCATTCGCTCTGGGGCGGCCGCTTCGAGGGTGGCCTCGCGCCTGAGATGCGCGCGCTCAACCTGAGCCTCGACGTCGATCAGCGGCTCTGGCCGGAAGACGTGCGCGGCAGCCGCGCGTGGGCGAAGGCCCTGATCGGCGCCGGCGTCATCACGAAGGCCGAGGGGAAGAAGCTCGACGTGGGCCTCGTGCGCGTGGCGGCCCGGCTCGAGACCGGCGCGCCCTTCCGGAACGCAGCCGACGAAGACGTGCACTCGCTCGTGGAGCGGCTGCTGTTCGAGGAGGCGGGCGAGGTGGCGGGGAAGCTCCACACCGGGCGCTCCCGCAACGACCAGGTCGCGACCGACTTCCGGCTCTGGGGAATGGGCGCGGCCGACGGGATCGAGGCCGCGCTGGGTGATCTGTGTCGCGCCCTCCTCGCGCTCGCGACGCGCGGCGTGGACGTGATCCTGCCGGGCTACACGCACCTCCAGCAGGGCCAGCCGATCCGCGGCGCGCAGTGGGCGCTCGCGCACCTGTGGGCGTTCGACCGCGACCGCGAGCGGATCGCCGCCGCCGCGCACGCGGCCGGTGTTCTCCCGCTCGGTTCGGGCGCGATCGCGGGCTGTCCGTTCCCGGTGGACCGCGACGCGCTCGCCAGGGAGCTCGGCTTCCATCGCCCGAGCGAGAATAGCGTGGACGCTGTGGGCGACCGGGACTGGGCGCTGGACCTCGCGTACGCCTGCGCGATGACCGGCGTGCACCTGTCCCGGCTGGGCGAGGACCTGATGCTCTTCACCTCGCTCGAGTTCGGCTTCCTGCGGCTGGCCGACGGCTACAGCACGGGCTCGTCGCTCATGCCGCAGAAGCGTAATCCCGACGTGGCCGAGCTGACCCGTGGCAAATCGGCTCGTTTGACCGGCAACCTGATGGCGCTCCTAACGCTCGTGAAGGGTCTTCCCACCGGCTACAACCGCGACCTGCAGGAGGACAAGCATACGCTGTTCGATTCGGTGGACACGTTGCTGATGACCGTGCCCGCGATGGCAGGCGGAATCGCGAGCGCGGAGTTCCAGCCGAAGCGCATCCAGCAGGTGCTGGACACGCAGCTCCTCGCCACCGACCTGGCCGACGAGCTGGTCCGTAAGGGCGTGCCGTTCCGCCGCAGCCACGAGGCGGTGGGAAAGCTGGTGCGGCGTTCCGAGCTGGAGGGAGTCCCGCTCGCCGATCTGCCGGTGAAGGCGTTCCTCGAGGCCGCGCCCGAGTTCGGCAAGGATGTGAAGAAGGTGTTCGACTGGGAGCGCTCGGTGGAATCGCGTAACGCGCCCGGCGGGACCTCGAAGAGCGCGGTGAAGGCGCAGGTCGCCGAGGCGCGCCGACGCCTGAAGGGCTAGGCGGGGCCATGCAGATCAAACGGAGCGGCTCGCAGCCGTCGGGGAAGGGACCGTCCGACTGGTTCACGGGCACGGTGCGCATCGATCCGCTCTTCGCCGTGACGCCTCCGGCGCGGGGCGGCGGCAACGCGGTGACGTTCGAGCCCGGCGCCCGCACCGCGTGGCACACGCATCCGCTCGGCCAGATCCTGATCGTGACGGCCGGGTGCGGGCGGGCCCAGCGGCACGGTGGGCTGGTCGAAGAGATCCGCCCGGGAGACGTGGTCTTGTTCGAGCCGGGTGAAAAGCACTGGCACGGCGCGTCTCCCACGACCGCGATGACGCACATCGCAATCCAGGAGGCGCTCGACGGCAAGGCGGTGGACTGGATGGAACAGGTCAGCGACGAACAATACGGAGCCAAGCCCTAGAGATGCTTCCCACCCGAGCCCTCGGCACGCAGGGCCTCACGGTTTCCGCGCTGGGCCTGGGCATCATGCCGATGAGCGGGTCGTACAGCACCGCGGAGGAGAGAGACGACCGCGAGTCCATCGCCACGATCCACCGTGCGGTCGAGCTGGGCGTGACGTTCTTCGACACGGCGGAGGGCTACGGGCCCTTCACGAACGAGGAGCTGCTGGGCCGCGCGCTGAAGGGCCTGAAGGGGGCGCGCGATCGCGTCGTGGTCGCGACCAAGTTCGGCCACGAGTTCGACGCGAACGGTGTGAGGATCGGACTGAACAGTCGACCCGAGCACGTGCGTGCCGCCGTCGTAGGCTCGCTGCGGCGCCTCGGCATCGAATGCATCGACCTACTCTACCAGCACCGTGTGGATCCCCAGGTGCCGATCGAGGACGTCGTCGGCGTGATGGCGGATCTGGTGACGGAAGGGAAGGCCCGCTACCTCGGCCTCTCCGAGGCCGGTGAGCGGACGATCCGCCGTGCCCACGCGGTGCATCCCATCTCCGCCCTCCAGAGCGAGTACTCGATCTGGGAGCGGAACCTCGAGCCGCGGATCATCCCGCTGCTCAGGGAGCTTGGGATCGGGCTCGTGCCTTTTTCGCCGCTGGGGCGCGGATTCCTGACCGGGGCCGTGAAGCGGGCCGAGGAGTATCCGGCTACCGACTTCAGGCGCGGCGACCCGCGCTTCCAGGGCGAGAACTTCGATGCCAACGTGCGCGCCGCGGCGGCGGT
>CAMCNM010000234.1 GCA_945876015.1 Gemmatimonas phototrophica | reverse complement strand
TCGCCCGAGCCTGGCCGGGGGATCCACGCGTGAGGGAGGTGCTCTCCCTGGCCTCGAAATCTGAGGACGTCGACATCAGGAAGGCCGCGGAGCCCGCGGGCGGGGGCGCGTAGACGATGAACGAAGCGAGCAAGTTCCTGACGTCGATCGCCCAGGCGGTCTCCACGATGGGCCTCTACAAGCAGGGCCATCCGGCGCGGGAGCGCGCGCTGGACCTCGCCCACGATCGGTTGCGCGAGCTCCAGCAGGTCACGCCCCTCCCCCATTTCACGTTCCTCGGGGAGGAGATCGTGATGGACCAGCGGCCGCTCCGGGACCTGAAGAACTGGGACTGGGGCGCGCGCTTCGGATCGGCTGGAATCCAGCGGCTCGAGATGCTGGGCCCGGTCGAGCGCGACGACCTGGACGTGTTCCTGGAGGAGGCCTATCAACGGCTCACGGGCGCGCGCATCAATACCGCGGAGTCACGGCAGGGGCGCCCCAGCAACATCCGCTACGGTACCGTGGGCCTGGGCGGCGAGAACGAGGGGACCGGCACGGGCGCCGACCGCATCCTCACCGCGAACATGGGCTTCACGCTGAAGGAAGAGGTCGATGCCGTGGACTGGATCCACGGGGAGCTCAAGGATCACAAGAAGCTGCACATGCTCGAGGCGGAGTCGATCGTGCGCTCGATGTCGGTCGCGATGCACGGGGATCAGGCCTTCGTGATCCCGCTTCTGCGGATGAAGAACTTCGACCAGTACACGACCACGCACGCCATGAACGTGTCGATCCTGGTCATGTCGCTGGCCGAGTACATCGGTCTGTCACCGAGCGAGATCCGCGCCTTCGGCATGTCCGGCCTGCTGCACGATCTGGGCAAGGTGACGATCCCCGAGGACATCCTGAACAAGCCGGGCAAGCTGAGCGACGACGAGCGCGCGGTGATGAACGCGCATCCCGTGGAGGGCGCGCGCATCATCCTGACCACCGAAGATCAGCTCGATCTCGCGGCCACGGTCGCGTTCGAGCACCACATCAAGCTCAACGGCGGCGGCTACCCGACGCCCCGTACCCCCCGCCGCTGCCATCAGGCGAGCGACATGGTGCACGTGTGCGACGTGTTCGACGCGCTGCGCACAGATCGGCCGTACCGGGCGGCGTGGCCGAGCGCCAAGGTGCTCTCCTGCCTCGAGGAAGGCGGGGGCACCGAGTTCGATCCCGACCTGGTGCGCGCGTTCGTGCAGATGATGCAGGAGTGGGAGGGTCGCCTTCAGTACGTCGAGAAGGCGGAATCCCCGGTGCGCGCTCCGGAGGCTCCCGCTCCGGCGGCCCTGCCCGAAGCGCCCGCTGGGGCGGTGACAACCACCGACCCGGCACCGGGGACGCGCGAATCGATCCAGGTGGTGGACGCCATCGCGATCGACGACGAGGAGGAAGGCGTGGACGCCGTCGCCATCGACGACGAGGACACCGTGCAGGACGTGGACATCTCAGCCCTCACCGAGACGTCCGACGAGGACGACGACATGTCCTGGGAGTGAGCGGAAGCTCCGTTCAGCTTCCCGCGGCGGCGAAGCGGCGCAGGCGCTCTCCGGCCTCCCAGAGGGTCTCGATCCGCTTGCAGAACGCGAAGCGCACGAGCGTCCGCCCATCCGCGCGGTCCCTGAAGAAGCTCGATCCCGGAACCGGCGCGACACCCGCCTCGCGCGCGAGCATGCGCGCGAAATCGTGATCGTCCGCGCGCGATAGCCCCGAGCAGTCCGCGAGAACGTAGTACGCGCCCTGGGGCCAGAGGCACTTGAACCCGGCCTCCTTCAGAGCGGGCACCAGCACCTCCCTCCGCTTGCCGTATTCGGACGCCAGCGACGCGTAGAAGTCGGGACCGAGCGTCTCGATCGCCGCGGGGACTCCCTCCTGGAGGGGCGCCGGCGCGCCCACGGTCAGGAAGTCGTGCACCTTCCGGATCGCGTCGGTCAGGTCCGGTGGCGCCACGACCCAGCCCACGCGCCACCCGGTCACGCTGAACGTCTTGGATGCGCCGCTCACCGTGATGGTGCGGTCGCGCATCCCCTCGAGCGTGGCGATCGGAACGTGCGTGCCTTCGTAATGGATGTGCTCGTAGATCTCGTCGGTGATCGCGAGCAGGTCGTGCTCGCGGCACACGGCCGCCACCGCCTCGAGTTCGTCGCGTCCGAGAACGCGGCCGGTGGGGTTGTTGGGCGTGTTGACCACGATCGCGCGGGTACGTGGCCCCACGCACGCGCGCAGCCGGTCCACGTCGAGGTGGAAGTCGGGCGGATCGAGCCTTAGGAACACGGGCCTGGCTTCGCACAGCACGGTGTCCGGGCCGTAGTTCTCGTAGAACGGCTCTATTACGATCACTTCGTCGCCCGCGTCCACCAGCGCGAGCAGGACCGCGGCCATCGCTTCGGTCGCGCCGCACGTGATCGTAAGCTCGCGCGCGCTGTCGATGCGCATGCCGTACTGCTCGAGGTACTTCTTCTCGAGCGCGGAGCGCAGGCGGGGCGCGCCCCACGTGATCGCGTACTGATTGACGTCGGCGGTCACGGCCGCGCGGGCGGCTTTCTTGAGTACCTCGGGGCAGGGGAAGTCGGGGAAGCCCTGCGCGAGGTTGACCGCGCCGTGCTCGGCCGCCACCCGGGTCATCTCCCGGATCACGGACTCGGTGAAAACGTGGGTGCGGCGCGCGGTACGGCTCGAGACCGAGTGCGGGAACATTGACTGACGCTCGCGCGGCCGGCCCGCTCGCGCAACCGCCCCGAGGCGTTACCCTTCATGGACCATTTCAGGAGGCCTGCATTTGACGATCGTTTCGAGATCCCGCCGCCCCGCCGCGCGCCGCTGGGGGATTTCCACCGCCGGGCTCGCGGTGGTCGCGCTGCTGATCGCCCCCGCCCCCCTCCAAGCGCAGGACTCGCCGCTCGTGATGGAGGCCCGGGGTGGGCTCTCCGTGCCGCTGGCGTCGTTCCGGACCGGGCCCGATCGGGGCGGAGAGATCACCAACGCGCCGACGTTCGGGGTCCACTTCGTCTACCGCGGGCCGAGCGGGTGGGGGCCGTACGTCGGGTTCGACCAGCACCGCTTCGACTGCGCCGACGACGGATGCCCGCCGCACCCCGGCGACGCCTCGCGCGAGTACGTGGACACCAACTGGGACATCGGCATGCAGCGGACGATCGGGAACTTCGGCTGGGTCCGCGCCGGATTCCTGTTCGGCCGCGTCGAGCGCGATTTCGTGGAGGGCGCGGGGCTGGCGCGGCACGCTTCGTCGCTCGGGGCCGGCGTGGAGGGTGGAGCGGGCTTGCGGGTGCCGATCCGGGGGCGGTTGTCGCTCAGCCCGGGCGCGCGCTACGGCTGGCTCAACACGAGTTTCCGCGATGGCGATCTCGTTCGACTGCGCTGGCTGACCGCGGACGTCGGGGTCGTGCTGGGGTTCTAGCGACCTGCTATGTCGTCGAGCGGGTGTGCTCGATCCAGATCGCCTTGAGCTGCGGCTCGGTCCGCTCGAGGCAGGCCACCATCCAGGGATCGAACTGCGTTCCGGCCAGCTCTTTCATCTGCCGGATCGCCTACTCCCATCCGAGCGCGCCGCGGTAGGCGCGGTTGTTCGTCATCGCGTCGAGCGCGTCGGCGACCGCAACCAGGCGCGCGGCGAGCGGAATCGACTCGGCGGACAGCGCGTCCGGA
>CAMCNM010000233.1 GCA_945876015.1 Gemmatimonas phototrophica | reverse complement strand
CGGCCCGCTCGCCTGCGCCATGGACGGCTTCGTGAAGCGCGAGCTGCGCGGGCGGGCGCGCGCGTGAGGGCTCGCGTCGCCTGCCTCGGCCTCGCCTTCCTGACGGGGTGTGCGGGCTCGGTCCCGGCTCCGGTGTCCACCGCCCCCGTCGCGGTGCTCGCCGCGGGCGATCCGCTCGAGGGCACGCAGTGGGGCATGCTCGCGATCGACCTGGCGACCGGAGACACGCTGCTCGCGCGCGATCCCGCGCGCCGCTTCATCCCGGCGTCGACGATGAAGATCGCGACCATGGTGGCCGCGCTCGACGTCCTCGGGCCCGACTACCGATGGCAGACCGATCTCTGGTCGAGCGCGGCCGTAGACTCGTCCGACGCGACGCTGCGGGGAGATCTGATCGTGCCGGGGACGGGCGATCCCTCGCTGTCCGAGCGATTCTGGAAGGGGACGCCCGGACCGCTCGACGCGCTCGCCGGATCGCTGCCCGAGAAGAGGGTGAGCCGCGTGACCGGCGCGCTCGTGATCGACGCGTCGCGGTGGGACTCCACCACCGTCCGGTCCAGCTGGATGGTGGATGACCTGCCGTTCGACTACTCCGCGACCGGCGGCGCCTTCACCCTCGCCGAAGGCGAGACGCACCTCGAAGTGCGCGGAGGCGCGGCGCCGGGTGCGCCGGTGACCGTGAAGTGGTGGCCGTTCGGGGAGGACGGGTTCGTGCGATCGTACCTGATCACGGGCGTGAGCGCCCGGCCGATCGTGACCGCGACCTACCTGCCCGAGTCGCGCGTCCTCGAGCTCGTCGGCACGGTCCCGGTCGGGCTCGTGGATACGCTCGCGTTCGCCACGCGTGATCCGGTGCGGCAGTCTGCCGCGGCGCTCTACCGCGCCATGCGTGACCAGAAAGTCGTCATCGACGGCGGCTGGCGGATCGCGTGGGACGGCGGGGAGTCATACGGCCAGGGCTGCGTCACCGGATCGGTGCCGCCCTGCCCGTTCGGCCATCTGGTCCGGGGGCTCGCCTCCCCTCCCCTGCTCGAGCTGATTCCCGGAGTGCTCGGCCCCAGTCAGAACTGGATGACCGAGCAGATCATCCGGACGATGGGAGATCCAGCTACCGCCCGCTCGGCCTGGACCGAGGGGACGGCCGCGGCCGCGCGCGACCTCGAGGAAGTGGTGGGCATCGACCCGATCGACTTCCGTTTCGTGGACGGATCCGGCCTCTCCGTGCAGGACCTGCTCACGCCGCGAGCGCTCGTCCAGCTGCTCCGGCACGCGCGCTCCCGCCCGTGGGGCGCCGCTTTCCGCGCCGCGCTGCCCGAGCCCGGCGAGGCCGAAACCACCCTCTCCGATCGTCTGGTCGATCTGAGAGGGCGGCTCTGGGCCAAGACCGGCTCGCTCACCAACGTCGGGACCTTCGCCGGCTACCTGACCGACGCGCGCGGTCGCGAGATCGCCTTCGCGGTGATGGTGAACGGCTCCAACCTCCCGGGCGCGACCGTGCGTAACGGCATCGATGCCGTGGTCCGGCTGTTGGCTGCGGGGCGCTGATCAGCGCCGGAAGCGCCGGGAGTCGATCCCGTACTGGCGGATGCGGTAGCCGAGGATGCGCTCGGTGGTCTGGAGCAATCGCGCGGCCTTCGCCCGGCTGCCGCCGGCCGTCTTGAGCGAATCCTCGATCAGGTCGCGCTCGAACGCCGCGACGAGGTTGGCGAGAGATCCTTCCGTGACCGTGTTCGACGCCTCCGCCGTCTGCAGGGTGGGCGGAAGATGGTGGCCATGGATGACGTTCTCGTCGCACACGAGGATCGAGCGCATGATCGCGTTCTCGAGCTCGCGCACGTTCCCCGGCCAGTGGTAGCTGGTCAGCATGTCGATCGCGGGCGTCGAGATGCGTTTGATCTGCTTGCCGTACTCCGCGGCGTACTTCTGCACGAAGTGCTCGGCGAGGATCAGGACGTCCGGCTTCCGCTCCCTCAGGGGCGGCGCGAAGATCGAGAACACGTTCAACCGGTACTAGAGATCCTCGCGGAAGCTCCCCGCGGCGATCTCCTTTTCCAGGTCGCGGTGCGTCGCGGCGATCACGCGCACGTCCACCGCGACCGCTTCGGTTCCACCCAGCCGATGGATCTCGCGCTGCTGGAGCACACGCAGCAGCTTCGCCTGGAGGCCGGTGTCGAGGTCGCCGATCTCGTCGAGGAAGAGCGTGCCTCCGCTCGCGCGCTCGAACAGCCCCGTCTTCCGCGTGTGCGCGCCGGTGAACGCTCCCCGCTCGTGCCCGAACAGCTCGGACTCGATGAGCGTCGGCGGCAGCGCGGCGCAGTTGACCGTCACGTAAGGCAGGGCGGCGCGCGCGGACGCGAGGTGGACCGCGTGCGCGATCAGCTCCTTCCCCGTGCCCGACTCGCCGCGGATCAGCACCGTCGCGTTCGAGTGCGCCACCTGCGCGATCTGTGCGTAGAGATGCCGCATCGGTCCGCTACCGCCGATCAGGCCGGAGAACTCGTAGCGCTCGCGTAGCTCCTCGCGTAGCTGCGTGTTCTCCTCGAGCAGGTGGCGGCGCTCGGCCTCGGCCAACCAGCTCACCTTGGTGGCCTGCCCGATCATCGACGCGACCACCGCGAGCAGCGCGACCGATGAGTCGTAGTCGCGGTCGAGCTCGAAGCGCAGATCGACGGCGAGCGCACCGACCGCCCGTCCGTCGATGTGGATCGGCACGCAGATGAAGCTGGTCTCCTCCGAGAGGTCCCTGGTCCCGGACCGATGCAGGAAGAGCGGATCTTCGCTGATGCGCGGCACGACCATCGGCTTGGGCACCAGATGACGCGCCCCAACTCTGCTTCTGCACTCGTTTGGAAATTACAGAATCGCGAGAATGCAAATCTTAGATGACCGATCCCTCACGCTGGATAGCAACCCAAGCGGAAATTTTCTTGCCAATTTTGATCGGCAGCACACGCCAATGCATGATGAAGGGTGTGCCATCTTTCTTATAGTTAATCGCCTTGCCTTCAAATTTCACGCCCGACTTCAATGCTGCCAAAAGCCTCGCTATGACCTTAGAATCTGTTCCCGTGCCTTGAAGAATCCGAGGCGTCTGGCCGATTATTTCGGATGGGTCGTAGCCAGTTAGTTTTTTGAACGGCTTGTTGGCGTAGATAATCTTGCCTTCCGCCGATGCATCCGTGATCAACACAGAGTCGAAACTGTTCTCTGCCAAAACCTGGAGCAGGGCCAACCCACCATCAGCTCCATTCATCAGTTTCTCAAACGTCTTGGACATTCTAGGTCTCCATTGGTTCGAAAGCGTCACCGGCGACCAAGCCGTTCTGAGGCATGGCGATCGGCCTGGGTGAGTCCCAGGGCTAGTTGAAAAACAGGTGGTGCCGCGGTACCAGAGTGTTGAGTCCCGGCAAGGATCTCTCACTCTTTCCCACGGACACCACCCATGACAAGAGTACGCACGCCCGGCTCGAAGAACCAGCGTTCGAAGACGCAGACCAGCCCCCACCCGGAGGCTGGGCCGAGGGCGTCGCAGGTAGAAGCGACGCTCGACGACGGCAGCCTGACCATGCCGGGAGCCGAGATCACGCTGGCGATGATCCAGGCGCTCATCCCGCTGGGCCTGCGGGCCGTGGGAGAGGCGCTGCAGGCGGAGGTCGCCGCGCTCGCAGGCGCCCGCTATGCGCATGACGACGGTCGCCCCGA
>CAMCNM010000232.1 GCA_945876015.1 Gemmatimonas phototrophica | reverse complement strand
AGAGCGCCCCCGCCAGAGCGCCGAAACCGGCGGCCGCCGAGAGTAGCCCCAGCGTCGTAGCGCCGCCGTGCAGCACGTCGCTCGCGAAGGCCGGGAGCAGGACCGCGTACGGCAGCCCCATGACGGAGATCAGCGCGAGCAGCACCAGGAGAGCTCGGATGGGCGGGAAACCGAACGCGTATCGATAGCCCTCACCCATGGTGCGGAGCACGGCCGCGGCGCCACCGCTACGCGCGCCCCTTCCCTCGTCACGCGCGTCGAGCGCCCAGAGCGCCCAGAGCACCGCCAGGTAGCTGAGCGCGTTGAGCGCGAATACCGGGCCCTCGCCCACCATTCCGATGAGGAGACCCGCCACGGCCGGGCCCACCAGCCGGGCCCCGTTGAAGATGGACGAGTTGAGCGCGATCGCGTTGGCCAGATCGTCGGAGCCCTTTACAAGCTTGACGAGAAGCGCCTGCCGTGCCGGAACGTCGAAGCCAGAAGCGATGCCGCTGTAGACCGAGATCACGATCAGGTGCCACACCTGGACCCGACCGGTGAGCACGAGCACCGCGAGCAGGACCGCCTCGATCATGAGCGCCGTCTGCGCCACCACCACCATCCGGTACCGGCTCCACCGATCCGCCAGCGCCCCCGCCACCCCCGCCACGAGGAACGTCGGGAACTGAGAGCAAAACGCGATCACCCCCAGCATCAGAGCCGACCCTGTCATCCGATAGACGAGCCAGCTCATCGCCACCTGCTGCATCCAGGTGCCGGTCAGCGAGATGCTCTGCCCGAAGAGAAAGAGCTGGAGGTCCCGATGCCGCAGAGCCCGCAAGGCAAAGCGCACGCGGTCGAGCACGGAGAGGAGGCCTGGGCTCAGGTAGAGGCACGAGGAGCGACTGAAACGCCGTACCCCAGGGCCCTAAGCAGTATCCAACGAGCAAGGGAGAGTGGAGCCGAAGCCAAGCGAAGAGAGGAAGAGGAAGTGGAAGTATCCAACAAGAACTCGTCAAATCGAGTGCTGGAGTAGGCGGGCGAGGAGCGGGACCGAGGCGTACCTAAATGGTAGGCCGCAGGTCACGCCCCGGAGCCCAACGACCTCCAGCGCCGATTTCACGAGTTCAGCAGTCAGAGCAGAAACGGAAGAGGGGGAGGGCGATGAAGATCGCCCTCCCCCTCGGACCAACCAAAAGCCGCCTACCTGTTGCGCGTAAACTCGTCGGGCAGTACGGCTCCAATAACCTCGACCTGAACACCCCGCGCGATGTCCATAACAGTGATGACCTCGCCGTATTCCACTCCACCATCCGCCTTGACGAACAAGACCTTGTCAGGACGCTGGCCGTAGACCTCGGTGAACTTCGCCTTCATCCCCGCCAACGTGACCGGAGACTTATTCAGCATGTACTGGCCCCCCGGGAACATCTCGAGCACGATCGGCGGAATGCCGGGGGGCGTGTCTTCGTCCTTCTCGACCGGGAGCTGAATGTCGATCGAGCGCTGAAGAAGCGGCTGCGCGATGATGAAGATCACCAACAACACCAACAGCACGTCGATCATCGGCGTCATGTTGATGTCGTTCATCGTGCCGCCCCTCTTACCACCTGCTGACATACTCATGGCTATTTCTTCGCCTTCACTTCAGGAGTCTTCTCGGAGACGGCAGCCATCACGCGAGCGCCGGAATCGCGGCCGACGTCCATCATCTCGAGAATGGCCTGGTACTTGAGTCCGGCGTCTGCCTTCAGGTAGAGCACCTTGTCTTCAGGCCGATCGTTGAACGCCGAAGTGAGGGCGCCCAACATCTGCTCCCTGGCGATCAGCTTCTTGTTGAAGTACCACTTCCCCTCGTTGTCGATTCCGACCACCACACGGCTCTCTTCCTCGGGCCGCTCCGCGAGGTTGTCGCCCACCGGCAAGGTCGCCGTGAATCCCTGCAACAGCGCAGGGGTCACGACCATGAAGATGATGAGTAGCACCAGCATCACGTCCACCAGAGGAGTGACGTTGATGTCACCATTGACGGCCGGGCTGTCGTATTCTCGCGCGTGCTCCTCTTCATCTGTATGGACGCTCATTACGGCCTCCCGGCAGGCGCCGGTGCGGCCGCCGGACGCTTAGCGCCGCCGGCCGAGTGGAACGGATCCATGCCACGCGCCATACGGCTCTCGATCGCGATCAGGAAGTTCATGAACTCCTTGCTCCCGTAGTCGATCTCCATCGAGACCATCTCGATGCGGGCCGTGAAGTAGTTGTAGAGCCACACCGCGGGAATGGCGACGAGCAGTCCGAGAGCGGTCGTGAGGAGCGCCTCGGCGATACCGGCCGAGATCGCGGCGAGTCCGCCCGATCCCGCGGCGGCCATCCCGGTGAACGCGTTGACCACGCCCATCGTCGTACCGAGCAGGCCGACGAAGGGAGCCGTCGACCCCACGGTCGCCATGACGCCCATGCCGCGGCGGAAGCGAGCCAGCTGCTCGAGCTTGTTCAGATCGATCGTGCGCTGAATGGCGCCGACCTCGACCGTGCTGAGCGTACGTTCCGAGACGTGCTCCTTGAGGGCCGAGAAGACGCCGCGGTAGGCGGCGGCCAGGTGTCCCTTCTGGTGCTCCTGCACAGCGCGATCAGCCGCCTCGAGGTCATTGGCCTCGAGCGCCGCGGAGAGCTTCGGAGCGAACTTTACGACCTGCCCCTTGGACCTGCTGAGATCCCAGAAACGCTGGAAAGCCGTGGTGAGCGAGAAGAGTGACATCGCGAACAGCGTCCACACGATGCCCTTCGCGAACCCGCCCATGACGCTGTACAACTCCATCAAGTCTACGCTCACGGTCTGCTCCTGTTGGTGTGCGACCGGCCCATCCGGAGCGGTCGGCTGGTTGATTTCAGCGCGTTCCGCCCTAGCGGACCTGGAAGGTGATGGGGATCGACACCCACACCGGTACATATTTATCGCGATTCATGGCCGGGCTGAACTTCATGACCTGCGCGACCTTGAGCGCGGCGTCGTCGAGGGCGGCCTGCCCGCTCGACGTTTGAACCTGAGTCTTCTCGATCTTGCCCGTTTCCGAGATCCGGATCCAGACATCGACCCTGCCGCCGACTCCCGCATCGCGAAGCAGTGACGGATACTCGCGCTCGAGAGCGCGACCGACCTCGTCACGATTCGTCAGCTGCGGCGGGCTGGTGAACGGGGTGAACGAAGGAACGTCACCGATCGCCACCACCTGCTCCTCTTTCTTCTCACCCGCGGCGTTGCCGCCCTGGATGCCCTGCCCGGTGAAGTCGGAGGCCTTGAAGATCACGTCGCCCGGAGGGGGAATCTCCGAGGGAACGATGTCCGGCACGGTAAGGGTCTGGAAGCCCTGCAGCGGAGCGTTGGGCTGGTCGACCGGAGGTGGAGGCGGAGGCGGCGGAGCTTCCATCTCCTGCGTGATCTCCATCACGGTGACCTCGTCCTCCATCTCTTCGATTCCCGAATTGACCGTAAGGGAAATCGCGAGGAGGATGAGCCCCAAGTGGATCCCGCCCGAGACGATTCCGGTGAGGTACACCGACCGGTTCTTCGGGGGCTTGCTCGCCAGCAGGCCGGCTCCGAAAGCCGGCCGGGGTGCCGCGCGCGCGACAGGTCCCTTTGACTCAGGGGCCTTGGAGGCTGCGGGGACTTCTTTCCCGCTTTCGGCGCTCATGTGTGATCTCCCTTTTTCATCCTACGGGTATCGACGACGGCAAGAGAGCCGCACGCCGACCGCAGG